>JBFHKL010000058.1:0-17304 GCA_041595375.1 Saccharicrinis sp. | reverse complement strand
GGCATTTACCTCTTTTCCATTAGTTAAGCGAACCCTGGCAACTTTTCTCATCGCCGAGTTTGGCTTCTTTGGTGTAGTAGTGTACACCCTCACACAAACACCCCTACGCTGTGGACAAGCATCTAGCGCTCTAGATTTACTTTTCTCAACTAATTGGGTGCGTCCTTTACGAACTAACTGTTGAATCGTTGGCATATAACTAAAATTGTTTAAATAAAATCCTTTAATAAAATAGCTTAAAACACTGCTTTTTAGTATATAAAACTCGCTGACAATCAGCGTCTTTTCATAATTTTAGACAAAAAAGCGATGCAAAAGTACTAATTTTCAATGAATAAACACCAAATAATACGCTTTTTTTTCAAAAAAAACAGTCAAATAAAATATTCTAAAAACAATTAAGTGAAGAAGATATGTATTTTCAATAGGCTATTCCAGTTTTTATCTATAGTCATATGACGAACGAATAGCAAATAGGTATCCCACAACATACTTTAATCATGATCATACAAGCTATTTTTAAAAAAAATTACATACTCACGTCAGAAAAATATTATAAAAAGTATCTAAATAAGTCATGCGTATCTGCTCATCAATAAACTGGCTCGCTATCGTTTACTAATAATGATAAGTTAGCCAATATTTATTTACTAACCTTTATTCACCATACTTCTTTATCAGTTGCGGGCCACAGTTCATACATTTTGGTAAGCTCAAAAAGATAAATATTACACAAATGTAGTTTGTTAACATAAGAAAACACCAGTGAAAAAACTTTCCTGCACAATATAGCCTCCTATAGATCAACTATTTACATAATACTTCATTAACAACAGTAGTGGATTGGCACGTTATCTGCTAAAAGATATCGACGTGATATGATCACATATAAGAACAAGAAAGTCAAACCATTTAATTTACATTATGAAACAAATTACACTATTATTTTGCATGACCATCTTTCTCATAACATCATGCAGTGACGATGATGAAGAATCAATAATTTACGCAGGCGACTATCCTGTAAAAGAATATTATTTAGAACGAAGTCCATCGATCAACGTGTGGGGATGTGGCATGGATTTTATTCATGACGAATGCACGGAAGAAGATACCGATTTGGATTATCAGTATCTCACATCAGATTCTACTGAAGATAACGAATACGACATCAATTTTTACACGGTAAAATCATATTACACAGATGATAATGGTGATATTCAATCGGAAGGCTGCCCTGCTATGCTGCTCAATGATAATATAGAAGCCTATAAAATAGGCGAAGGTGTTGACTTCTTTGACTCTTGCACAATCATAACTCAGGATATGCTAAATGGACTTACTACAGAACCCACTGTTGATTACGAATCCTGCTACGATGAATCTGTAGGCTATTATATTGAAGATATGCTATACGAGGAAATAGATTCCTGTGTAATAGGTCGAAGCTTTAGAGGCAACGTTTTAGTAATTCCTGATGGCTACGAAGAGGAAGAGGTGCAAGCAGTATATTTGGTAAAATCATTAGAGGGTGGGTACACCAAGTTTATGGTAAAACAATTTCAGGGCGATGAACCCAACCAAAAACAAACACTGGTTCGTTGGCAGGTGATGACCGAATAACAAGGACTTACGTCTTCAATGCATGGCTGACACTTAAAGCTATATAACATTATATACAACAATATTTTGCACAATAAGTTCCTCCACTCTATCAATTACCTTGAAAATAAGAAATAAGGTAAATAGATCTGAAAATTAAATGAATCGAAAATGAAACACATTACTGTACTTACCTTTTTAATCCTGTCCTGCTTCTCTTCTATTCTTAGTCAGAAGAAAATTGCGCACATTACTGTGAGCGACGACAATGGTGATTGCATTCCTTTTGCTACCATTTGCAACGCATCAGGATTAGGTTATGTATGCGACAGTATCGGTAGAGTAGTACTTCCTGTTAATCACAAGACGGAGCTTATTGTGCAGGCTTTAGGTTATCTGTCCGACACAATATTTATGGCGGCAGATAGCCTTACATCGAAAGTGATCTTACAAAAAAAAACATACGAACTAACCCCAATAGGCGTATCAGCAACGCAAACATTTGCTTACCAAAGTGCCACCTCTGTCATTTCAACACAAAAAAAAGAGATAGAAATCATGAATCCTCAAAACATAGCAGAGGTATTACAAACCAAAGTAGGATTCACCAACAAACTATCCTATCAATCAACCTTAACTTTCAGAGGCATGTCGGGCAAAAGTCTTTTAGTATTGCGCAATGGAAATAGACGATTCAGTAGTTACCCTGCCGGTTATATGTCGCATACTATAAATGTGTACGATCTGGAGCGCATTGAAATACAAAAAGGTGCAGCCTCGGTAATTTATGGAGCGGGAGCCATGGCAGGAATCATTAATCTAATTGATAAATCACCCTTTAAACAAAACGGGTTGAACGCCAGATTAACTGCTGGCTATGGTAGTGTTAATAACGAAAAAAACCTATTGGCATGCGGAGGCTGGAGTAACGGTAAGTTAGCGATAAAAACGGGAGTTCGTTACCGTGATGCAGATAATTATAAATACCCCAATGGGAGTACCGCGGAAAACAGCTTTTATCGCGATAAGGATCTATTTATATCCGGTGGCTATCAAATTTCCGAAGACAAGAATATTGTATTTACAGCCGACTTGCACGATGGTGGTCCCTGGGGTAAAGCAGTAGGCTTTAATGGCACTAACTATATGAAAGTCTCTACTGATAATGAGATTTCAAACAACTTAACATTAACATATAATTACAGGTCTAACAAAAACCTAAGAAAGTTAGCGCTAAGTTTCTTCTATTCCGACGAGAGTCGCCAATTCATTAAAAAGTTCTACACAGCAGCCGGATATATGCTCTCCTATATGGAAACAACCAGTTTTTCGGATTATTATTATGGCACACGTCTGTACACTCATTTTAATATATCAGATAAATACTCTATTGCCATGGGAGTTGAAGGTTATAGTTTTCATATATCTACTCCGGTTGATGCTACTGACTACATTTATGAGGTATCCTACGATAGGAGAGTTAGCTATAATGCACGCTCATACACCTCTGGGGTATTTCTACAAAACAATTATATCTGTAATCCCACATTAAAACTCACATTAGGCTTACGTTTTGACTATTCAGCCGTATACGAAGGCGATGTATACAGCACTGATCAGAACGAAGAACAAGAGACTTATAAACATGCCCCAACCGGCAACTTTGCGGCTAACATTCAGCTGAACACAAACAACCGATTAAAGTTAAATCTGGCTCGTTCGTTCCGTATGCCTGAAACCACAGAGCTTTTTACTGATAGCTATACTTCTGACGGCATTGTTTATGCCAACCCGGATTTAGAACCAGAATATAGTTATAGTTTTGATGTATGTTATCGATACACACCTCACAACTTTGAATTAGAAGTAAGCCCTTTTTTATGGTTTATCGACAATATGATTTCCAAAGAAGAAATCAATGGCTTACCTGGAACCAACTACGAATATGTCAATATTGGAAAAACGCGTTTATGGGGAGGTGAATGTTCCATTTCCTTCCCTTTTAAAGAACTCTTTAAACCTCATGATGTATTCTCTCTGACTGCAGGTCTGGCATATTTGAATGGCACAGACGTAACCAATTGCAAGGGATATATGAGCACCGGAACACCCCTTGACTATGTTCCACCAATGAACGCAAAATACAATATCACCTACGATGTATCTTCTAAGAAGGGTTTCAAGTATCATTTGGGTTTAGGTGGCATATGGTACACCCAGCAAAATAGATTGGGAGACAGCAAATACAATACACCAGCCTATCTATGCTGGAATACATCAACAAGTATTACCGCTAACCATTGGAAAACCAAACCAACCATCAACCTATCGGTAAATAACCTTTTCAATCTTGAATATTATTGCTACCGGTCCTATCTTCCTTCGGAAGGACGTAACATTAAATTATTTGTCACCTTTAATTTAAACTAATATGAATATTGATACAAACATAAATACACATCAACACTCAAGATACATTCTGGAGAGCAAGGAATTATTATATTCTTTTGACTCTCCAATATCTGGCAACACCATCATAGCCAGTCTGGCAAAAGAAGGAAACCTTGTTACAACGCATTGTTATTTAACAAAAAATAAGATTAGCGATCAAGCCTTAAGTATTGCGGAACATCTTTATTCACAAGAAATAAAAGAAAGCGTTAAAAAATGCGGGTCCAGTCATATCTATTCAGAAGACTTAATTTCAGCAAATTTAAAGACCCGATGGATTGGTTGACGAACGAAAAAACCGGACTACCATACTTAGAAGAATACTTAAGCAAAGTGGCTAACAATTATTATCAAAAACCAATTAATACATATGTACGATTTACCCAAATGCAATATGATGAAAACATTACTATTAATTATAATATGCCTGAGCATCTCTTTTGGAGCAGCAGCCAAAACCATTACCGATATGCTTGGCAGAGCAGTTGAGGTGCCCGATCAAATAGAACGCATTCTACCCTACGATTCAAAAACCTCAATCCTTATGTTTCCTATTGCCTCGAAAAAAATGGTAGGTAAAGGATCTCTTCCCGGCAAAAAGAATTACGCCTTTATATCAGATGAATATACCTTGATACCTGAGGTAGATATGAAAAACATCGAGGAAGTATTAGCCCTACATCCGCAAATTATAGTGGCTGGATACCATGAAGACTTAAATCAAACGGAAACAATGAAAAAGCTTGAAGACAGGCTACACATTCCCGTTGTTATGGTGGATCTATCTATCGATCATTTAGATAAAACATATGACTTTATTGGAAAACTGCTACATAAGGAGCATGAAAGTAAAACCTACTCTGTTTTTTTATCTGAGCTATACCATCAGGTATATACTTACAAACAAGCCAAACCGAACTTGCCCGCTTCGGTATATTATACCATTGGCAGCTCTGGACTAATGACCGATCCTGCCGGTTCTAAACATACCGAAGTACTTACCTATTTAAACATTACCAACGCTGCGAAAATTGACATTCCCTCGGGTGGACATGCGAAAGTAAATATAGAACAAGTATTGATGTGGAATCCAGATTATATATTCGCAGCAGGTTTTAAGGGTGATCAAAATGCCTATAGAACCATACAATCGAGCAGCAGATGGGGCTCCATAAGAGCCGTACAAGAAAATCATTTATATAAAATACCTGCACAACCCTTCGGATGGTTTGATCATCCTCCTTCAGTCAACCGAATACCAGGTATAATCTGGATGTGTCAGTTATTTTATGGGCAATCGGCAGCCTCAACAAGAGAAAAGATTACGCAATTTTATCAACTCTTTTACCAATACACTTTAAGCGAAACGGAATACCAGAAATTATTTCAATAAGTACTCAAACAAATAGTCACTTTTTAATCGAAAAATAAATTAAGCACTTGGAAACATAAACTCTGAACTTTTTTCTTCTCTGTAAGACAGCTCATCTCAGCCTTCCGGGTCTCCTTGAAAAGAGTTTTGGGTTTTGTTTCCTTTTCATCGATCAGAACTGATAAGAATATAATAATAACCAGCTCCAAACAAGAAGTTTACCTGGGATTTTCTGTACCGCAATTTTAACACAAATGGCAATACCAGTCTATTCACTAAACCAATAACATAAAATTACAACATTTACTTAATCAATTATAAATTAGACACCCATCGTTATCTTTTTTTATACATCGGATGTAAACTTATGAATGCAGAAAAATTTCATACACAAATGGCCACAGGAATTTTTAAACAGATATATCCTGTTATAGCAAAAAACATTATTACTAAAACTCAAAAACACAAAGGACAATGTATAGATGTGGGAGGAGGTAGTGGAGTTTTAGCTGTTGAACTAGCTAAAATTTCGCAACTAAAAATTAAAGTAATTGACCCTTTAAAAGAAAGCATTGAGTTAGCTGATCAGTATATCCATCAACAGAATATGACTACACGCGTGGAGGCAAGAAAAGGAATAGCGGAACACTTACCCATTGCTTCTAACAGTATTGACTTAGTAGTTAGCAGAGGCTCATTATATTTTTGGGACAACCAGATACAGGGCATGAACGAAATTTATAGGGTACTGAAACCAAATGGATTTGCCTATATAGGCGGAGGTATGGGAAGCACTGCATTAAGCAGACAGATTCGCCAAAGGGCAGCGAAAGATGCGGATTGGTTGATAAAAAACAAAAACAGATTCAGAAAAAATTTACCAATTCATTTAGAACTCATGATGCGAAAAACAAGGATACCATACTGGGAAATCGAGTCTAGTGATGAAGGCACTTGGGCCTTATTCAAAAAAATATAACTGAATGTTAAACAAGATACTCTCCCATAACATAAGCGCCAAGCAAAGAGAGCTCCCTATACATCATCTGAAAAACTGACCTTATGAAAAGTATAAAAAAAATAGCCATAGTAGGAACAGGCCCTGGGCATCCTGACTACTTAACAGCTAAGGCTTTAAAATATTTAAAACAAGCTGATATTATTTTATATGATTGCTTAATCGATGAAATTATTTTTTCTATGATCCCTGATCTATCTAGAATAGAACGTGTTGAAAAAGAATATACGTTAAAAAATGACATCGAGCTATTTGATCAAAATATTTTAAAAAAAATGATGAAATATGCAGATCAAGGTTTACGCGTAGTTCGCATCAAGCCCGGAGATGCGATGAATTATAATTCAGGCGGCATGGAGACAGACTACTTAGAATCGAAAGGATATCAAGTAGAACTAATCCCAGGTATTCCGGCTCACTTTGCCGCTGCCAATCAATTTAAAATTAACCTGACAGAAATAGAACAGAGTAACGGCTGCCAAATAAGTCTTATTGCAGATGACATCAGTAAAGAAAATAATGTGATTCCACATATTGCTTCTCTCATGAAGCACAGTGGTGTTGCTTTATGTATTTATGGTATGCGTCCCGAATTATTCGACAAACTAAAATTATTACTCACTGAAAATGAAGCAGACCATAAAATTCCGGTAGCAATATGCGGAGATATTTCACTTAAAAGCGAGGTTCTTATTAAAACTAATATTGGCGAAATGGTCGACTTGGTGCAAGTATTAATCAATGAAGAAAAATTACCATCGCATTATCTGGTCATTATAGGAAAACATATTTTGGAGAGTTACGTGGATTTCAAAAATCAAACAGCTAAGGCATAACTTATCCTTTCCTCTAAACATCATAAACATACCAATTATCTAAGATATAAGATAAAATGCTCTAAAAGAGTATTCATGATAATACTATAAGTATCGATATGCAATAAATAGATAACGAAAATAAAAATAATCATTTATGGAATTACAGCAAATTGCCATTGTTGGCACAGGACCGGGACACCCCGATTATTTAACCAAAAGAGCCCTCGACTATTTAGAAAAAGCAGATGTTGTTTTGTACGATTGTTTGGTTGATGAAATAATACTAACCGCGATACCGGAAAAGGTAAAGAAAGAACGTGTGGAAAAGACATTCAGAAAGAATAATGAGATCAACATCCTGGAACAAGAGATCTTGCTCAAGATGCTTAAATATTTAAACGAAGGCAAAAGAGTTGTGAGAATAAAGCCTGGTGACGGAATGAATTACAATTCGGGAGGAATGGAAAGTGATTTCCTAATTTCAAAAGGCTATACACCCGAGTTGGTACCAGGAATACCCGCTCACTTGGCAGCGGCTAACCTGCTTAACTTAAATCTGACTGAAATAAACCAGAGCAATGGCTTTGTCAGTTTTATGGCCGATGAACTAAAAAAAGATGAGCATATGGCTTCACACCTTGCCTATTTACTAAAATATGGAAGTGTGCCTATCTGCTTATACGGCATGAGAGTTGATTCTTTCTCTACCATTAAATCATTATTTCAAGCGCATGAAATTTGTGATATGATGCCCGTAGCTATCTGTTGCGACCTGTCATTAAAAACACAAAAGTTAATTAAAACCAATTTAGGCGAATGTGCAGCTTTAATAGAAATGCTGAGCAACGAGAATAAGCTACCTGATCATTTTGTGGTCATCCTTGGCAAACACATTTTCAAAAGCTATGTCGATTTTATATACGAAGCCACTCAGACCAACCAGCTCAATTGCAGTGCCTCAATTAACAATTAAAAAAGAACAACATGACAAAATCAAATCAATTCATAAAGAGCATATTGCTTTTCACGCTTATAAGCACTTTTCCATTTTGCATAACGCAAGGTCAAAATGTTTGTGATACTACATTCATACAATACGATTTAGGTGAGGTTGTTATTAATGCGACAAAACTCACCAAAATGCAATCGATAGATGCTCAAACAATAGAAATGTACGAAAAGGAAGCTATTTCTGATGCGTTAAATATTATCCCTGGAGTAATTAATGTAGCAGGAGCCAAATCAGATATGGTTTATGTACGCGGTTTTAACCAGCGACAAGTCCCCATCTATTTTGATGGCATTCCCATTTCTTTGGCCTATGATGGCTATCTGGACTTAGATATGTTTATGAACGCTGAGATAACTAAAATAAGTGTAGCAACGGGAACCAATTCACTATTATATGGGCCCAATGCCCTAGGTGGAGCTATTAACATCGTAACACAAAAACCCAAAGCCGGATTGAGTGCAAAGGCCAAAGTAGGAACATTCACCAATGGCAATTATACAGCCTTAACAGCAATTAGCTTTGCTGCCGACAAATACTATTTTAAAGCTTCGTATGCTCAGTTAGACAAAGAGGATTATCGCTTATCAGACGATTACGAAGCTACCTCATCAGTAGAAGATGGCGGATCATATGCTAACACCTACAAAAAAACTGACCAATTATCGTTAAAAGTAGCATTAACACCCAGGGAAGGACATGAATATGCCCTCTCCTATGTAAAGCATGATGGAGAAAAAGGCATACCAACCTATCTCGGTAATGATGGATCAGTACGTTATTGGCAATTTCCAGCGTATGACACACAAAATATTTACTTTTTATCAAACAGTCAGTTTAACAGGCATATTTTATTAAAAACGCGTTTCTATTACGATAAATTTGATGATCACTTAATGAGTTATGACGACTCCACCTTTACAACTCAAAACTACGGCTACTCCTTTTCGTCATTTTACGATGATTATTCCTTCGGAGGAAGCACTACGTTATCCTATTTAAATAAAAAAAACAAAGTAATTTTTGATGCACAATACAAATACAATGATCATCAGGAATATGATGAAGGTGAAGAACCTATTCAAATGACAGACCGCTATACTACACTAAGCTTGATGGATTGTTACTATTTGAATAAACTCACCTTACATGCCGGGGTAAGCCTCTTAAATCAGCATGGTATTCATGCCCAATATTACAATGACGATGATGTAATTGATGAGTTTGAAACAACCAATACAACAGCATATAACGGAGAGTTAAACGCCACCTATACCTTCTCTGAGAGAAGTACAATAAACATAGGGATCGCCTACAAAACCAGATTTCCAACAATGAAAGACAGATACTCTTCTCATCTGGGAACCAGCATTGTAAATCCTGACTTGAAAGAAGAAAGTGCTATTAATTACACCTTGGATTATACCAATGCATTCTTCGATAATAAGATATCATTAGCTGCAGGCCTTTACTATAGTGATCTAAACGATGCTATAATAAGCATATACGGCGTAGATGAAGACGATTCAAGTATCTATCAATATCAAAACACTGGTAAAGCAGAATATATTGGCGGCGATATAGCATTAAGGTATCACATAAGTACCCCTTTAACCCTACAAGCTAACTATGCCTATATCAAAAGAAACAACCTTAGTTCCCCTTCTGAAAAATATACAGGAGTACCTAAAAATTCATTTCAAGCAGCTCTTATATATTCATTTAAAAACAATTCATACATCAACATTAATGCAGAATCTTACTCCAACAGGTATTCGAGCAGCGATGGAACTACAGTAGATGGCTTCACCTTGTTAAATGCCAAAGGCTCCTGTTATATATACAAAGACATGGTAAGCATTGAAATGGGGATAGCTAACATGCTAGATAAGGATTATCAGATATCAGAAGGTTACCCCATGATGGGTCGTAACGGATTTGTTACAGTGGTGTTTAAGCTGTGAAACCAACAAAATGAAAATAATGAAGGAGACTACTGAAGAGCTATTTCTAGTAAAAGAGGGCGAATTAAACAATACGCAATATTTTATTTTTAAAAACAGCAAAGACGAGCTTAGGGTAATTGAAAAAAGAGCGTACCAATCTTTTAACCTCAAACCAGGAATGACTCTTCAGGGTCGAATACGCAGAAAAGGATGTGCCGGAGAAGAAATCACAGAACTACTTCATCCCAAGTATATTATAGGCGAAACATATTCTTTAATTATCTCCCGCACAGGAACCATAAGCATAGACAATACAGTCATGCACTTTATTGAGGTAAGAGATAACAACTGGATAAAATACACTATTAAAGTGAATGATTCTGGTTTATATAAAATGGGCTCCATAGTTCAATGTATTCTAAAAGAGCAAAATCAAGGCAGACTTGTGTTTACCGTACAATAACTAACTCGTTTTAAAATGAAGAAAATGAAAACACGCCATCTTATAGGACTTATCATTCTTGTCAGCTCTTTATCAAGTTGTGTAAATCATCCTTCTGATGCTGATCAACAGTTTATTAAAATAACAGACATGGCCAATCGGGAAGTTAAAATACCCAAAAATATCTCAAGAATATTTTGTTCAGACTGGACTGCAACCATAATGATGTATTCCTTAGCTCCCAATCTACTTATCGGCAGAAATTCTGAACCTACTGTTTACGAAAAACAATATGTCACGTCCTATTTTTATCATTTACCTGCCCTGGGCTACCTATTTAATGGCAAATCAAGCGTTAATATTGAGCAAGTCATTAATCTCAATCCCGATATTTTACTGTGCCCCTTATTTCAGCATACAAGCCCTGCGAACATCAAAGAATTTGAAGATTTTGGCGCGCGTATAGGCATTCCGGTTGTGATGGTAAATTTAGATTTGGAAAAACTTCCACAGGCTTATTGTTTTTTAGGTCAATTGCTGCATCGCTCAAATTACGCTAAAAAACTAGCTTCTTATTGCAAGCAAACATTAGCACTGGCAGACTCTTTAAAGCGCACCATAAAAAAACCTGTATCCTTTTACATTGCAGAAGGAAGAAACGGCTTACAAACCATCCCCAGAAACTCAACACACTCGCAAATATTTAAAAAAACAGGATTAAGCAATGTGGCCAAAATAAAAGATCACTTCGGATACAAAGACATAAGCATTAATATGGAACAAATCATTTCATGGAATCCTGATTTCATCATTATCAATCAACGTTCTACATCTGACGACGCTGCCTCCATTGAAAATAATAAATTGTGGCAAACACTTCGAGCTGTTCAAAATGGACAAATCATTCAGGTACCAAACCAACCTTTTAACTGGATTGGACGTCCACCGTCAATCAACCGACTGATAGGCATCAAATGGTTAATCGCATCTATATACCCCGGTACAACAAACCTCAATATCAATGAAGAAATAAACTATTTCTACAAACTATTTTATCATAAAACATTAAGCCCGGAAGAAGTGCAAGCATTACTAAACAACAAAGCTCCAAATAATTGAACCAATAAATGCACCATTCTACCTCAAAAGATCATCCTATGCCTATATAGCACATTTACCAAATATGTAACTCATGAAAAAGAACACCTATATTATCATCGCCTTACACCTCATATTGTTATCGGGATGCATACTAAAAAACAACAAACCCGACCTCAAAAACATCCATTTAGTACACGATATGGCCAAAAGAGAACTGATGGTTTCTAAACAAATAAATAAAGTTATTTCAAATGGTCCGGTAGGCTCTGTGTTACTCTATACAATCGCTAACGAAAAAATGGCTGCCAGAAACTTTGCAGCTACAACGTATGAGAAATTATATTGCACCAAAAAATATTGTGAATTACCCATTGTAGGCTGTTGGTATATTACAAACGGTACTCGAAGCGTTGAGAATATCATCAACATCAAACCTGATCTGATCATTTCAGCAGGAAACATTACTCGCAACACGATTGAAAACACCCAGGAAGATCAACGCCTAATGGATATTCCTATTGCCATAATAAGTACCGAATTCACAGAACTGCCCCTTTCTTATAGCTTGCTGGGAGACCTGCTTAATGAGCAAGAAAAAGCAAAAGAACTAATTGATTTTTACAATAAATATATACCTGGTATTATTCACAAAACCAGTCTAATTCCTGACAATGAAAAAAAAGGGTCTATCTGGCTATCGGAGACAAGGGATTAACAACTGCACCAAAAGCAAGCATTCATAGTCAGGTAATTAAATACGCCGGAGGAATAAATGTTGCCCAAACATCGAAAAAGATGGGACATATGAATGTATCTTTAGAACAAATTATAGAGTGGAATCCTGATGTCGTTTTAACCTGTGGAGTAGATAATAAAACATCAATAAAAGTTCACGAAAAACTGCTTAACGACAAGAAATGGCAAAGCATTTCTGCTGTTATTCATAATAATATATATACAGTACCCTCCTCGCCATACACATGGATTGACATGCCCCCAAGTGCCAATCAAATCATCGGCTTAATATGGTTATCAAATATATTATACCCGGAATTATTTTCATTTAATATGGAAGAAATCACTAAAGAGTTTTATCAAAAATTTTACCATGTAAGTCTTAACAATAAAGACATTACTTACATTTTAAATGGTCAGCTTAAAGAAATATAATTTCTTCAAGCATTTCTGGATTCATAAAATAACACAATAATGTAAAAATTCATATCAATAAGTTACATAAATGTAGTTTTTAACATATACACAAAGCCTCAAGAACAATTCTATAGACTTCATTTTCAGTCATTTTAAAAATACAAAACGCAAATAAAGTAGTTTTGCACGTTATCTGTATAGAAGATAACGACATGGCCATCACTATTGAGCATTTTAAAATATAATATATTCAATTTACATGAAGGGAAGACCCAAAATAGCATTATTTGTATTGCTTCTGTTTATAAGCATAGTCATAGCATTTATCTCATTAACCCTAGGCAGGTATTCATTTTCGGGCAACGAAACAATGGCTCAATTAAAAACCATTTTTATCGACATACGTTTACCTCGAATTTTAGCAGCCTTTATGGTTGGCGGCACTTTATCCTTAACAGGGGCGGCCTATCAGGGCATGTTTCGCAACCCTATGGTATCCCCCTCAATATTAGGGGTGTCCGCAGGAGCCGGTTTTGGCGCTGCATTAGCCATATTACTGGCATTAGGGGCCTTTTGGATACAAGCATTTTCATTCATTTTTGGTATAACAGCCGTTATTGCGGTATATATGATTAGCCTATCTACAGGCAAAAAGCACGATAAATGTCTCACTCTAATTCTTTCGGGAATGATTGTGGCTACGGTATTTACAGCACTTATATCGATATTAAAATATGTAGCCGACCCTTACGATGCACTTCCCTCGATTGTCTATTGGCTTATGGGAGGATTATCTGATATTGAAATGGGCGACCTCACCTACATTGCGTGCATTGCTCTTCCTGGATTACTCATCCTCAGTCTTTCAGGATGGAAACTGGATATTTTATCTTTTGGCGATGAAGAAGCCAAAACAATGGGTGTAAATGTGGAACAGCTGCGATTATTGGTTATATCAATAGCCACACTAATGACAGCATCCGCAGTAAGCATTAGTGGCATCATTGGTTGGATAGGATTATTGATACCTCACATTGCCCGTATGCTGATGGGGCCCAAGAATTCGATATTATTACCCGCTTCATTCCTTATTGGTGGTTCATTTTTAATGATTATCGATGATTTTTCAAGAAGCATATCAACTATGGAAATTCCTTTAGGCATTACCACCTCATTAATTGGTGCTCCATTTTTCATATTTATTTTAATGAAAACAAGTAAAAATTAAAGGCTATGATACAGTTAAATAATTTAGAGTGCGGCTATGGCAAAAAACGCATTCTTTCAAATGTAACAGGTTTTATCAAGCAAGGTGAAATAACCTGCCTGCTGGGTAAAAATGGGGTTGGCAAAACAACACTGTTTAAAACGATTTTGGGACTTATTCCTCCGCTTAGCGGCACCATCACAGTAAAAAACAAAAACATAACTGAATACTCCCATCAGGAGCTGGCAAAGGAAATAAGCTATGTGCCACAAGCACACGGAACACCTTTCCCTTTTAGTGTTTTCGATGTAGTTCTCATGGGTAATAACGCACATACTAAAGGCTTATTTCACCACCCTACTATTGAATCACAGCATATAGCTGCATCGTGCATAGCGCTTTTAGGTATTAAACATCTAAGTCATAAAACATTCTCAAAACTCAGTGGAGGAGAAAAACAAATGGTATTGATTGCGCGTGCCATGGCACAACAACCCAAATTTATTGCCATGGATGAGCCCACTTCGAATTTGGATATGGGCAACAACATTAAGGTAATGAAGATCACGCAGATGCTCAAAGAAAAAGGTTATGGTGTCATTATAAACACCCACTCTCCAGAACAGGCGCTGAATTATGCAGATCATGTGATCATGCTTAAAGAAGGTAAAATTGCCACCTCTGGTAATCCCAATGTAGTAATTGACACACAAAGCATATCAGACATTTACAACGCAGAGATAGAACTGATAGAAACTAAAACAATAAAAGGCAATACACGAAAAGTGTGTGTAACAATTTAAACTAACCCATTGAAAGCAAGAGTATGATTACAGGAAACGAAAATTTACTACAGATAGCAGAGACAGATGCTGACCTTATCCCTCTATTTGAGAAACAAGGCTTAGGAAGTTACTTTAAGACCGACAACCTAAAAAAGATAGGCAAGTTTACCAAGCTTAACTCTCTTTTAAAATCGAAGAACATACAAGCAGCTCTTTTTATCGAAAGCCTCAACCAGCACCTGAACCATCAAAAAGTTAAGGACACAAGCGACATCTCTACAATACAGCACAGCCTCCACTTTGCGGCAATGTTACCCTGTGGTTTACGAAATCCCTATAAAGAATATTTCGAGTCTTATATTCAAAATCACACCGAAGAATATCCGGATTTAAATTATCTGATTGAAGGAAATGTAAACCACGAACTCTCCTATTATCCCATACTTGACAGCATTGAAAATGAAGAGGAGTTACCTGATATCATCATCGCCTCTGATGTCAATAATTTTTTTCATCGCCCTTTTACCGAAAAATTTATTGACAAAGGCTATTTTAAGACCTATACTCCTTATCAACCTAATGAATACCTGGAAAAAACACATTATGCTGACCCCAGAGGTAATTTTACCATGATCACAGCTAATATGCTGATTATCGTGGTGGATCAAACCCGTTTAGGAGACCGAAAAAAACCAGAAAAATGGGAAGACCTACTCAACCCGGCCTTTGAAAACGATATTATTATGCGGGGCGAAGATGACTTTTTTTGTAACGCAGTGATGTTACCTTTTTTTAAAGACAAAGGTTTTGATGCCGTAAGAATACTTGCTAACAATATTAAAAGTGGCATGCACCCCGCCGAGATGGTTAAGCTAGCATCCAATCATAAAAAAGAAGGTGCCTGCATTTATATTATGCCCTACTTTTTTGCCCAACGGTTAAAAAATCCAAATGCTCATGTCGTATGGCCCTCTGACGGAGCTATCGTGAGTCCGGTTTTTATGTTGGTAAAAAAAGGAAAAGAGCAAAAACACAAGGCTTTACTGGATTTTTTAATTGGCAAAGAGACCGGAGAATTAATGGTTAACAGATATTTTCCTTCCATTCATCCTGAGGTATCCAATAATGACTTCCCTGCTCCTGCCAAATGGTTAGGGTGGGACTTTCTAAACCAAAATGATATAGGGCAATTAAAAGAGGATATCAGAACTGAGTTTATGAAGGTGTGGAGTAAAAAGCAAGCAGTCATTCTCAATGAGCAGTAGATTTTGCCATACAGTCAGCTCTTTTCATCATAAAACCTTCAAAAATAAAATGGTAAAACTAATTACAATTGCAGGCCCCCCATCGTCCGGAAAAACCTCCGTCATCATTAAGATGATAGAGAGTGTTTCGGGATTAAAGGATAATTGTGGGGTTATTAAATTCGATTGCATTAGCTCTCTGGATGAGGAGCAATACAAAAAAAATGGAATTACAGCCAAAACAGGTTTAGCCGGAAATCTATGTCCCGATCATTATTTCGTTTCCAATATTGAGGAGTGTTTCCTATGGGCTAAAAACAACCACTTCAACACGCTTATCACCGAGAGTGCGGGACTGTGTAACAGATGCGCACCTCATTTAAAAGATGTACTGGCAGTATGTATTCTCGATAATTTGAGCGGCATCAACACCCCTCTTAAAACCGGTCCGATGGTTAAAATGGCTGATATCGTTGTGGTAACCAAAAGCGATTTAGTATCTCAAGCCGAACGGGAGGTATTTCGATTCAAAATACAACAGGTCAATCCCAGATGTCAGGTGCTATTTATCAATGGAATCACCGGACAGGGTGCCGACAAACTGGCTGCTTATGCATTGTCTTCAAGCTCATTTGAAAGCACTCAAAATTTAAAGCTTCGGTTTTCGATGCCAGCAGCCTTATGCTCATACTGCCTTGGAGAAACAAGGGTAGGAGAAGATTTTCAAGTGGGGTTAAACCGAAAAATTAAATTGTAGAATTATTATGAAACACACAAGCCTCATAGATCAACCACTAAACGAACTCATCTCTGAAAAACCTATTTTCGGCGATTTTTTCAACTCATTCAATATCAACCCCAATGAAACTTTATCTTTCAATGAGCTATCTACTAGGTTGCCTGCGTCATTTTGGGAAAATAACAGTACCACTCCTGATGAAATAACCGCATTATTTATCGATTTTGCCACAGGTATGGATATGGCCGGGACTTCAGAAAAAATAGAATCTCTAACTATACTTGCAGGAACCAATAAATCAGGACAAAAAGAAGCTTGTAACCTAGAATTACACCCTGGAGAAATCACCTGTATTGTGGGCCCCACAGGCTCTGGAAAGAGTCGTCTTTTAGCTGATATAGAATGGTTAGCCAATGCC
>JBFHKL010000057.1:0-17462 GCA_041595375.1 Saccharicrinis sp. | reverse complement strand
TGGCGATTTAAGCTGTTACGGTCAAGAGAAGTATCAAACGCCTAACCTCGATAAGATGGCTGCTGATGGATTAAAGTTTACGCAGCATTATAGTGGGTCCACGGTATGTGCACCGTCTCGTTCATCTCTGTTAACCGGCGAGCACACAGGGCATACTCCTGTTCGTGGAAATTTAGAGGTAAAACCCGAAGGTCAGCATCCAATGCCTGATTCTTCAGTAACTATTGCTGAAGTATTGAAAGAAGCAGGGTACGTGACCGGAGCATTTGGTAAATGGGGATTAGGTTATCCTGGATCCGAAGGAGATCCTAATATGCAGGGTTTTGATGAGTTTTATGGTTATAACTGTCAACGTATGGCTCATAGATATTATCCTCCTTACCTATGGCATAATCAGGAAAAAGTGCATATGGCAGGTAACGACTGGGAAAATACAGTGACTTATGCTCAGGATGAAATTCAAAAGGTCACCTTGGAGTTTTTAGAGGAGAATAAGGATACTTCTTTCTTCGCTTATGTGCCCATTGTATTACCTCATGCGGAGTTAATTTCTCCCGATGATTCTATTTGGCAGAAGTTAGAGGGGCAGTTTGAAGAAACACCCTATGTAGGTGATAAAGGTGCCGATTATGGTCCTGATCTGATAATTTATAAATATACCTCACAAGCTGAACCAAGACGTGCTTTTGCCTCGATGAATGTGAGAGTAGATGCTTATGTGGGACAAATTATAAATAAGCTCAAAGAATTGGGTATTGCAGATAACACTGTTGTATTGTTTTCAAGCGATAACGGCCCACACGAGGAAGGTGGAGCTGATCCTGACTTTTTTAATAGTAATGGGCCTTTAAAAGGTTATAAAAGAGATTTATACGAAGGTGGTATCCGTGCTCCTTTTATTGCTTATTGGCCGGGTATGATTAAGCCGGGTGTAAGTGAGCATATCTCTGCCTTTTGGGATGTTATGCCTACATGTGCTGATATTGCTGGTATTAAGCTGACTAACGAAACGGATGGTATCTCGTTTTTACCTGAGTTATTAGGTGAGGAAGGTCAAAAACAACATGAGTACCTGTATTGGGAGTTTCATGAAAAAGGAGGCCGTTTAGCTGTTCGTATGGGCAATTGGAAGGGCGTTCAGTATGAAGTGGCTAAAGGAGGTAAGAGTCTGGAACTTTATGATTTAACAAAGGATGTAGGAGAGGAAAATGATATAGCAAGTGAACATCCTGAAGTGGTGGCTAAAATAAAAGAAATTTTAAAAACTGCCCGAACAGAGTCTGATGTGTTTCAATTTAAAGCTTCTACGCTGAGCGGAGACTAAGTTGACTTTGGAGGATTATTATAGAAAAGATTAAAGTAGTTTGAATAAAGAAGTTTAGATCTTTATCATCTATTTTATCATTATATTAAAAGCTGATATACCAGGTTTATTTGTGGGGGCATTCTTATTCTACTACAGATTGATTTGGCTATATCAGCTTTTTGTTTTGAAAATTACATATGAAACGAGCCCCCCGATTTATCGAGAAGGAAATGACTTTAATGTTGAGTCCTATGTGGGCATTACAGGAATAGGTAATGCTAAATATCAAATTAGTGAATGGAATGATTTAATAGGCTATAGTTGGCTGCTTCTGACTAATGAAATTAAAGATTCATTTTTAGCTAAAAAGGTCCAGGAAAAATTTATTCAGGGAAAACAGTCATTTGAAAATCTACAATTTACAGAAGGGTCTGTTTTACATGAATTTAAAATAACAATGATTTTTTTAAGACCAATATATATTTAAATGGATTAGAGATTAATGTATGCGACTCCTCTGGAGACCATGTTTTTACTGTCTGTTTTTTTTATAAATAAGTGATGCAACGGGCATCTATTTTTTCTTATCCAAATACTTTGAGTTAGAATATTAACAACTATTTATGGGTTGATTATTTTAATACGCAATAACAGAGATTTGTATTTAGATTTTTTGGGTACTCTGGTGTAAAACAGTTTTAAAAGAATTGCTTTATGTTGATTGAAATAGCTAATACAATACATACATTAATGCTAAACTAATAACAATCGTTAATTATGAAAGCACGCTATATCATATTGTTTTTTGTATTTATAAGTATAAGCACATTTGGGCAAAGAGTTGTTGAAGAATTGAGTTCGTGGAGCTTTAGTAAGGATGATCATCCTTTAGCTGCTACAGTTAATTTCGATGATTCACAATGGGAATTAGTTAGTGTACCACACGATTGGGCTATTTATGGTCCTTTTGATAAGGAAATAGATAAACAGGATGTTAAAATCACACAGAATAACGAAAAGGTAGCTACTGAAAAAACCGGAAGAACAGGAGCCTTACCATTTGTTGGGGTAGGGTGGTATCGTACAACTTTTAAGTTACCTGAATTTTCGAATAATAAGCAGGTACTATTAAGCTTTGATGGTGCTATGAGCAATGCCGTGATCTATGTAAATGGCCAAAGAGTAGGAGAAAGGCCATATGGTTATAGCTATTTTTATTTTGATATTTCGGATTGCGTAAAATTAGCAGAGGACAATGTTATCGCTGTGCGTATAGAAAACAAACCTTTTTCTTCGCGCTGGTATCCGGGTGCGGGATTGTATCGTAAAGTAAGGTTAATTGTTAAAGAACAGGAACATTTTAAACACTGGGGGCATTTCATTACTACTCCATTTATTACAGATAGTGTTGCAAAAGTAAAGATTAGCTCACAGGTAGAGGGGGAGGAATTGAGCGTGAAAACGATCATTAAAGACGCTCACGATATGCTTGTTGCTGAGAGCATGGCATCTGATAGATTTGGTGATGAAATAGAACAGAGTATGGCCATCAAAAACCCTCAATTATGGAGTCCTGAAAATCCTTATTTATATACTGCCGAATTAAAGCTATATCAGGGAGGTATTTTAAAGGATACTGAGCTTGTGCGCTTTGGTATCCGTGAACTAAAATATAGTGCCGAAAAAGGATTTGAACTCAACGGGAAAGTAACCAAATTTAAAGGCGTATGCTTGCATCATGATTTAGGCCCCATTGGAACTGCGGTAAACAGAGCTGCTCTGAAACGACAATTAACTATTTTAAAAGATATGGGTTGTAATGCCATCCGTTCGGCGCATAATATGCCATCCATAGAACAATTGGAGTTATGTGATGAGATGGGATTTATGTTTTTGGTAGAGAGCTTTGATGAATGGAAAAAGCCTAAGGTAAAGAATGGGTATAACCTCTATTTTGATGCGTGGGCCGAAAAAGATGTTGTCAATCTGGTGCGCGCTACTCGTAACCATCCTTGTAATGTAATGTGGAGTGCTGGCAACGAAGTGCCCGACCAATGGGGAAGCGATGGTGTAAAACGAGCTAAATGGCTACAAGATGTGTTTCATCGTGAGGACCCTACACGACCGGTTACAGTGGGAATGGATCAGGTGAAGGCTACAATGGAAAGCGGCTTTGGGGCTATTCTGGATGTGCCTGGATTAAATTATCGGGTCAATCTGTATCAAGAAGCTTATGATAAATTCCCTCAAGGTTTGTTATTGGGCTCCGAAACAGCTTCCACAGTCAGCTCAAGAGGAGTGTATAAATTTCCGGTAGAGAAAGCGGTAGGAAAAACTTATGAGGATTTGCAATGTTCATCGTATGACTTGGAATATTGTAGCTGGTCCAATATCCCTGAGGAAGATTTTGTGCTACAGGATGATAAACCTTGGGTGATAGGTGAGTTTGTATGGACAGGATTCGATTATTTAGGTGAACCAACACCGTATGATAGCTACTGGCCATCGCGTAGCTCTTATTTTGGAATTTGTGACCTGGCAGGTTTGCCCAAAGACCGTTATTATCTTTATAGAAGCAGATGGAATACAAATGAGGAGACTTTACATATTCTTCCGCATTGGAATTGGGAAGGTAGGGAAGGAGAAATAACACCTGTGTTTGTATATACTAATTACAATTGTGCTGAGTTATTTGTTAATGGGAAGAGTCAGGGTATTCAAACTAAAAATGATTCTACCAAGCTGAGCCGCTATCGATTGATGTGGATGAACGTAAAGTATGAACCAGGAACCTTAAAAGTCATTGCTTATGACGATGAAGGGAATCCTGTATCTGAAAAGGAAGTGCATACATCCGGCAAGCCCTATGCTGTTAAATTAGAGGTGGATAGGGATTCGATAGTAGCCAATGGAGAAGATTTGAGTTTTGTAACAGCAACGATAGTCGATAAAGCAGGAAACCCTTGTTTAATAGCATCTAATACCTTGAATTTTAAGGTTTCCGGTAATGGAAAATTCAGAGCTGTGTGCAATGGTGATGCAACATCTCTTGAATTATTTCATAAACCCACAATGAAAGTATTTCAAGGAAAGGTGGTTGTTATAGTCCAGTCATCTTCAGAAACGGGAGATATTGAGCTGCTTGTTTCCGGAAAAGGACTTAGGCAAGCGAAAATTAAAATGATGGCAGTTAAAGATGTAAATATTGATTTGAAAAAATAATTGATTTGGAAAGGTATGATGAAAATGAAAAATACAATATTAATAGCACTTATATGTCTCGCATTTAGTGCATGTCAGAACCCTTATGTCGGTTCTTCATCCGAAAAACCCAATGTGGTTTTTATTATGGTTGATGATTTAGGTTGGAGCGATGTTGGTTTTATGGGAAGTACCTACTACGAAACCCCAAATGTCGATAAGTTAGCAGCTAAGAGTATGGTGTTTACAAATGCCTATGCAGGTGCCGCTAATTGTGCACCTAGTCGGGCTGCTTTAATGTCAGGTATGAATTCGCCACGAACAGGTGTCTTTACGGTTGGATCCTCTGAACGAGGAAATAACAAAGACAGGAAATTAATTCCCGTGCCAAACACCGAGTTTCTCGCAGATAGCGTGTATACCATGGCTGAAATGTTTAAAGAGGCAGGATATGTAACCGGACATTTTGGGAAATGGCATGTAGGTATGGATCCTTGCTCACAAGGATTTGATGTTAATGTAGGCGGAGGTCATTGGGGGCATCCTAAAAACTATTTTGCACCTTATGTTTATCCTGAAATTGAAGCGCCAGAAGGAGAATATTTAACAGATAGGTTGACCCAGGAGGCAGTGAGTTTTATAGAGAGAAATAAAGCAAATCCTTTTTTTCTGTATCTCCCTTTTTATACCGTTCATTCACCTTTACATGCTAAAAAAGAACTCATACAAAAGTACAAGCTTAAGCAGGGTAATGAATATCATAATAAACCTTCTTATGCAGCCATGATTGAATCAATGGACAGCAGTGTAGGAATGATTCTTGATAAACTGGAGGAGTTAAATCTTTCGAATACCATAGTGGTGTTTACTTCTGATAATGGAGGTGTTTACACTACCAGTAAACAAACTCCTTTACGGGCAGGTAAAGGTTCATATTACGAAGGTGGTGTGCGCGTTCCATTGGCCATATGCTGGCCAGACTTTATTACAAAGGGGAAAACCGATATGCCGGTGACTAACCTTGATTTCTATCCAACTTTTACAGAGATTGTTGGAGGAGAGGTAAAAAGTAACCAGCCCGTAGACGGCATCAGTTTAAAATCTTTTTTAGTTAATGGTGAGTCTTTAAAAGAACGTCCTTTATTTTTTCATTTTCCCATTTATCTGCAAGGCTATAGTCGAAAGGCCGGAGAAAATAGAGATTCACTATTTCGAGCACGTCCGGGTTCTTCAATTCGGCTGGGGGATTGGAAATTGTTGTATTATTACGAAGATCAGGATATGGAATTATTTAACTTAAAAGAAGATCCTAGCGAGAAAATAAATCTGGTTAATGCCTATCCTGAAAAAAAGGAACAATTAAAAAATAGTTTAGATGAGTGGATCAAAAGAACACAAACTCCTGTTCCTACTCAGCTAAATCCGGATTACATCCAAACCAATAAAAGTGAATAGTGATTTGTTTTATAGCCACATCATAGGATTGCTAATTGGTATATACCAATTAGCAATCCTATGAGTGGCTCTTTTTTCTTCTTTAAAAAATGGGAACAGACCAACAGTGAAGGGAATGGTTTTGATTTTATGAAAGGCATTTTCTGATACTTTTCCTTATTGTTTAAAAATATGGTATAAAAAGTATATCTTACTACCCTATTTATCCATTTTATACCACTTCGGATATATTTTTTGTATAGGATTTTAATTTCTATTGCTTGAAAGCATGCATTGGTGTTTTTAAGTAAATATTCTAATAACTGAATCGCTTGATTTGTATGTAATCCCTCTTTGATTAAGAATGGAAAATAGACGATGTTAAAAGAGGATACTGATACTAATCATGCTTTTGACTAATTGAATTGGTAGCATTACATAAAATGGGTACCGACATTTAAGCGGTAAAGGCCAAGCGTATTAAGCTAAATACTATTTACTGAACATAAATGATCAGGTCAAAATTACTTTTTTAATTTTGTGGGCTACATAATGAAGCATAATAACTATGATAGATTGCCAAAATATTTCGTTATCATTTAAAGAAAAACAATTGTTTTCTGATTTTAATTTGCAGGTTAAACAAGGAGAATTTGTTTCCATTAGTGGAGATTCAGGCAGAGGGAAAACTACTGTTCTTAAAATGCTACAGGGTTATGTTGTGCCCGATAAAGGCAGTATAAAAATTATGAATAAAGAACTTATAGATAGTAATTTGTCTGAAATAAGAAAGAGTATCACTTGGATTCCGCAGAATGTAAATTTACCGGTTAAAAATGGGAAGGAACTGACAGAACTGTTAAATATTACACCCAATATTCCGAAAATTGAAGACTTATTAAATCTTTTGGGGCTAGAAAAAGATTTTATTATGCGTAATTTTCAAAAAATAAGCGGTGGACAAAAACAAAGAGTGATCATCGCGATTTGTTTAAGCATGGATAAACCATTAGTACTGATGGATGAGCCAACATCCTCGCTGGATGAAGGAGCTGTTGAGTTGTTGTTGCAAACCATAAGAAGCATGAAGGGAACGACTTTTGTTACAGCATCACATAATGTTACATGGGTAAATAACGCCGATAGAATAATTGATCTGGCTACTTTTAATCAGAAATCTGCTAACGAAAGTAATTAAATTCTTACAGTGTGAAAAATGAGACTAAACTTTATAATTCACTTTCAGATCATTGAAATACTCAAATAAAGACCTTTATATGTCATTATGATGATTGTAATCGGTGGGGAATACCAGACCATCATATTCAATTGAAAAACGTATGAAACAAACCATAGATATACAGACTTTTGACCTTGCGCTTGCATTTGTAAGCATGATCATACCCATTGCCTTTTTTCTTTATTTTGCGATGAAGAAAACAATCATTAGTGTATTAATAGCAGTAGGAAGAATGGCGGCACAACTTTTTTTAGTTGCTGTTTATTTAGAGTGGATTTTTAAAATGAATAGTGCCATCATTAATTCTGCTTGGGTTTTTGTTATGATATTGGTTGGTGTGTTTACAGCCATTAAAAGGATTGGGTTAAACTGGAAATACTTTGTTGTTCCTATGTTTATTTCTGCATTCACATCGGTACTTATTGTAGATGCTTTTTTTCTGGGTTTTGTTATTAAGTTGGATTATTTTTTTGATGCCCGTTATTTTATCCCCGTTACAGGTATGATTCTGGGTAATTCACTGAATCATAATATCGTTGGTTTAACCAGTTATTTTAATGGCTTATCTGAAAAAAGCGAACTGTATTATTTTTTACTCACTAACTCAGGTGATACCAAGCTGGCGCGCCGACCCTTTATTGCTGATGCAGTAAAGAAAGGACTAAACCCAATGATTGCCATGATGACGGTGGTCGGATTAATCACCTTACCGGGCATGATGACAGGGCAAATACTGGGTGGAAGTACGCCTGTAGTAGCTATCAAATATCAGGTGGTTATTATGTTAGCTATCTTTACGGGTTGTACTATTAATCTGTTCTTGAGTATTCTTTTTTCTGATAAGTTTGCTTTTGATAGCCGTAACCGTTTGAAAGAAGAAATATTTCAATCGTAGTATATTCCGTCCACTGCCAACGGCTAACTGTCTTCCCGCAGAAATGAAATATAAGGCCACGGGATGTCGATCAGCTCCAATTGTTTACTGCCTATTGTCCACTATTCTGAACATTGACTAAAATAGTAGCGCCTAAATTTTTTTGCCCTTTACTTTGTAATGCTTTCCAGCCTTTCTTTTTTAATGCTTTTTTGATCGCTCCGTTTAACATACCATGAGCCACCAAAATGGCAGTTTCTTCCTGTTGAGCAATGTAAATGAGTTTTTCGGCAGCTTTTTGAGCTCTTTGCTTGGCTTCGTGATGACTTTCAATGCCTCTGTGGTTGAATCCTAACATCCAGCTTCCGCGACTAAAAACTTGCCATAAGCTGAGGGGGAGTGGTATAAAGGAGGGGGCATTGATGATGCGTGATTCAAACTCTCTGAATACCGAATCAATCATAACTGGATACTCATTGGAAAATAAGGCCCTTGCTGTTTCTCTCGAACGCCGAAGGGTAGAGCAGTGTATGGTATGTGGTTTGTTGAGGTGAATGCTCACCAAACAGCTGTCAAAAGGCTGGATGGCAACAGAACTATAATCCTGCAGATACTGACGAGCTTGTTTAACATTGTATAAACCTTTTTTCTGTATATTGGGCTTTGCATGTCTGATTAAATAAATTTGTTGTATTTTTTTGCCCCGGCTATTCAGCTTATTTTGAATGGTACTATCTATTTCGTTAATACAAGTAAAGGTAGGGCACTGTTGAATAGTTGCATTCTGTTTATTAATTTGATTTTCTGAGTATCTACTGAGCCTGGGCGAGCAGCTGGAAAATACCAAAGAGGTTGCCAGAACTAATAAAACGTTAAAAGTATTTTTTATCAACATTAAAGTAATCGATTCTTGTTTATAATTTGTCTCTAAGTTGGCATATAGCCTTTCACACATTTATGGGAAAAAATCCCAAGTTAGACCTATTCCCCTTTTGCCTAGGCGGAAGGGGGCTTTGTGAGAGTTTACTCTTATGATCGTTTCATATGAATAACTGAACAAAGGTATTTATTTCATGTATATAAAAATAAGCTTCATTGAAATATAAAGTTAAGGGAACCATTAAAAATGCTTAATGCTAATTTTAATTCTCCTTAAAAAGTTTATTTTTGCTATTTAAGCTAAATATTGTTTTAATCTTAATGCTATGAACATGCCGTTTACTAAATTCTGGCCTATTATTATACTCATTTTGTTTATCACATCCTGTGTGCCTCAAAAGGAACTTTTATATCTTCAGGATAAGGAAGAACCGGATATGGAGTTTAAGGAATTAACAGGGATTACAGGAAAGTATATTTTACAGCCAAATGATTACTTGTATATCCGGGTGTCTTCTTTTGACCCTAAGATATCTGATTTTTTTAATGTAAGCAGCAGTTCAAATATGAATGTTTCGCAGGGGAACACTATGTTTATGTACATGATTGATGATGATTGTAATATAGATTTTCCATATGCCGGCATAATAAATTTAAAGCAATGTAGCCTTAGTCAGGCCAAAGATAAAATTAAAACGGCTTTGAAACCTTACTTGAAAGATGCGAATCTGATTGTTCGGTTGGGAACTAATTATTTCACTATATTAGGTGAGGTAAATAGTCCGGGAAAGCAAACTATGAGTCGCGATCAAATCACTATTTTTGAGGCTATAGGTATGGCAGGTGATATCACTGCTACAGGTAAAAAAAGAGATATAAAAATTGTTCGACCAACACCTGGTGGAAAGTCAACCACCTATATCGTGGATCTTACTGATCGTAATATTGTGGATTCGGAGTATTATTATATTTATCCAAATGATCTTATTTATGTGAGGCCAATGAAAGCTAAACAGTGGGGTATTGGCGAATCCTTTAGCCTGGGAGTGTTATCTACCGTGTTGAGTTTTGCAGTGACTATTATTGCATTAACTAATTAATACGTATTAAAACATAAACCACTTATATAACAAATAGTTATAGTATATTATTTAAATTATAGTGTTTGAGCAGGAGGATAGAAGATTTCACTAACTTGTGAATTCCCGGGCTGTCGATAAAGGCAGACATGCGGCATAATAAAAATTTAAACGCATGAATAAAAGCAATGTAAAACCCAATGCAGATACTTTTCTGACAATTAGTCTTGATTATAAAAAGCTTATAAGAGAGGTGTTGCATTTTTGGTGGCTGTTTGCTATCACGATTCCTTTATCAATAGGCTTTGTGTATGCAATGCATCGTTATGTCACTCCCATTTACAGTGCTTCTATGCGTGTGTTAATGGGAGAAAGGGGCACTGAGATGCCACAAATTGATATGATGGAGGGTTTCGGTTTAACTCCGGGAATGCGAAATATTGATAATCAGTTGGGCGTGTTGTCTTCTTGGGATATGATTTATAAAGCCGTGGAAGCATTGGATTTTCATGTGTCGTATTTTGCAAAGGGAAAGATTAAGACTACAGAAATTTACCCTCCAACAAACTATAGAGTTGAGTTTGATACAGTGCATCCTCAATTAATTGGAGTCCAGTTTTTTATTAATCAAATTAGTGATCATACTTTCGAATTGAGATATCAAGGCGGGGGACAAGGTGCCTATAATTATTCCTCACGTGTGATGATCAAGGGTGCTGAAAATAAGGAGTATGTTGAAACTTACCAGTTTGGAGAATGGATTACCAAACCCTGGCTTCGTTTTAGAGTGATAAGCAGTGGAGCTAAACTGAGTACGGAAATGGCTAATTTTTTCGTATTTAATCATCCTAATACCCTTACTGCCAAGTATGTAAGTTTGTTAAAAGCTTCAAAAACAAACGGAAGCACTACGATCATCAGGTTATCTGTCACCGGAGCTAACAGGGCTAAAAATGTTAAGTTTTTAAATACACTAGCAGATGTGTTTATTGAGCAAAACCTCGAGAAGAAGAATAAGATAGCTACCAATACCATTTCTTTTATTGAGTCGCAATTAATGAACATAAGTGATTCATTAAGTAATACAGGCTCTGAATTGAGTAATTTCAGAACCTTAAACCGCATACAGAGTATTTCTACCAAGGCTGATTATCTTTTTGAGAAGTTACAAAATGCAGAAGAAAAGAGAGCCGCACTAATTATATCTCGTAATTATTATAAGTACCTAAGTGATTATTTCCAAGGCGATATTTTTGATAATAAGGTGATTGCTCCTGCAGTGTATCAAACGGATAATCAGTTGTTAACTTCGCAAATTCAACGGGTAATGGAGCTAAATACAAGTAACTTAGCTTTATCGGAGCCATCAGAAGAAAGCAAAAACCTATACGTAGAACAAAAGAATACCGAACTCAAAATAGCTGTGGATGTATTGTTGAAATCCATTGAAAGTGAGCAGCAAATATTGGATAGTGAATTAAAGAGGGTGGATAGTGAACGTGAACAATTTGAAAGGGAATTATACGGCTTACCCGAAACGGAAAGAAAATTATTAGGCATAGAACGCAAGTTTGAGTTAAATAATGAGGTATATACCTTTTTGCTTCGGAAAAGTTCGGAAGCGCAGATTCAAAAAGCATCAAATACACCTGATCATCAGGTACTGGAGGCTGCCAGAAGTGGAGCAATGGTTTCTCCGGATATAGCAGGAAATTATAAAAAAGCAATTATGCTCGGGTTATTCTTGCCTCTGTTGTTTTTGATGGTAAAACAAGTACTTAATAATAAAGTTACCTCGGTTGAAGATGTAGAGAAAATAACTAATTTCCCCATTATCGGACAAATTATTCATAGTACAATAGAAGAAAGTAATATAGTCAAATATCATCCTAAATCTGTTGTTACCGAAGCATTTCGCCGTGTGAGAACCCGTCTGGATTTTCTGATTGGTGACAAAAAATCACCGATTATCACCATAACGTCTACCATGCCAGGAGAAGGAAAAACCTTCTGTGCCTTAAATCTGGCCTCCGTATTTGCATTAACCGATAAGAAGACTGTTTTAGTGGGTTTTGATATGCGTAAATCAGGATTAAATAAGATATTAAATTTAAACGATTCTGATGGACTGTCAGACTATCTGATCGGTCATAAAAGTCTAAAAGAAATTATATATCCTGCGCCTTCAGGCTTGGGTAATTTATTTGTAATCCCCTCAGGAGCTTCGCCTCCCAACCCTTCTGAGTTAATTGGGTCTGCAAAAACTAGTCAGCTTTTTGAGGAATTAAAGGCTGAGTTTGATTTAATTTTACTAGACTCTCCCCCTATGGGGGTGGTCGCTGATGCTTACTTGTTAAGTAAGTATTCCGATACGATGTTATTTGTGGTGCGTCACAATTATTCTATTCGTTCGATGTTTGCACATACTATCCTCGATCTAAAAAATGAAGGTATTCAGCATGTCGGAATCTTATTGAATGATTTAAATGTAAAATATGGTCGTTACGGTTCTCATTATGGCTACGGTTATGGTCATGGGTATTATGAGGAATCCTGATTTTTCATTTCCTATTTTTTGATAGGCAGGGCCTAAAATCGCTCGAAATTTGATATGACCAGAATATTTATAATTTATTTTAATCTCCTCGATATGCAAACACATTAACAGGTTATGTCGAATAGCTACTGCTGATTTATCTAATCTATCATACTGCTGGATATAAATTTTCTATGTCCAGCTTTCCTCAATCATACTGCCGTATTCATCGTGTTGAGTTATATTTAGATAAATGGGAATTTCTTGTTGCATTTCTTCTACATGCGATATTAAACCTACAATACGATTCTCCTTTCTTAGATTTTTAAGTGTGCTGAAGACTACATCGAGCGATTCCTTATCCAAAGAACCAAATCCTTCATCAAGGAAAAAGAAGTTTTGGCTGGTTTGGGTCAGACTTTGTACATTATCCGATAAGGCCAGAGCTAAGGCCAGGGCAGCCTGAAAGGTTTGTCCACCTGAAAGGGTTTTAACATTGCGTAGTTTGCCGCCATTCAAATAATCTCTTACTTCAAAGTTATTGTCTTCACTAAGTTCTAAACTCATCTTTTGGCGAGTCATTTTAAAAAAACGTTCATTAGCTGCGGCACATAAATTTTGTAGATATACCGACGAGATATAGTTAACAAATCCGCTGGCATGAAATAGCTTTTTTAGGGTTTTGATATCTTCTCCTCGCAGTGTGAGTTGAAGGAGTTGAGTACTGAGTTCTTTTTTTAACGATAGTTTCCGGGTAAGATCCTTAATGCGCGATAGTAATTCCCCTTGTGCTCTTGCTGCTGTAGTTAGCTGTTCCTTTGTTTCGTTAATTTCAGTATGTAGTTTTTGATGTTGCTCGCTATCGTATTTTTTGTTTTCTAATGCCTCGCGGAGTTCTATAATTTTTTTATCTAATAATAAGTACTGTTGTCTGAATTGATTAATTTCTTCTTTCGTTTGATCAATATCAAAAGCTATGGCAAGGATCTTTTTAATTGATTCCAGACTCTCAAAATCTGAACGAATTATATTCTCCTGCAAGGTATCGGTTTGTTTGGCAAGTTCATTTTTTTCCTGAAGCAAAAACTTTTCATTGGCCATAATGCTACCCTTATATATATCGATCTGCTTTTTTATGCTTTCCATTTTTTTTTGGGTAGCAGAAAAAAGATCTTGTGTCGTTTTTATTTTTTTCGATAGGTTCTCCTTCTCCGTATTTAATTGGTCAGAACTGGCATTCTGATATTTGATGGTTGTGGAGTGAGCTATCTGTAATTCCAACAGTTTAATCGTGTGCTCGTGCTTGGCAATGTCGTTTTGAATATTGCTTAGTTCTTGTATATACCTGTCTTTATCTTTTAAGGCCTGGTTTAGTTCTTCTTTTAATTGTGCATAGCTATTCTCCTTAGCAGTAATCAATTCTTTAGATTTTTTAATATCTAAAATGGTTTTTTCTAAAAAAGCAGCATCCTTATATTTTTCAATAGATTTTTGTTGGTGTTCTTCATAGGCAGTTTGAAGTTGTGTGATTTTTTCTTTACATGATTTTTGTTGAGAAATTAAAGGACTTAAGTGCACTAAATAATTATGAATAGTGAGTAACGAGTTGTTAAGTCCATTTATTTCATCTTCTTTTTTTTTCTGTAGCTCTTGTAAAGCAGTAGATTGTTCCGTTAGTTTATTGCTGTTTAAAGGAGCAGGATGGTGTTCTGAACCACAAAGAGGGCAGGCATCGCCTGGTTTTAGATTGACAGCATATTGCTCTAGTTCTGCTTTAATGGCAATTTTTTCAATCTGTGTGTTGATGCTTTTTAGTTCGTTCTCTTTGCTATGTTTTATATCTTCAATTTCATTTTGCCAATGCTCCTTATCTTCAAGTTTTAAATTCAGATGATGTTTAGTAAGAATAAGCTCAATGGTTTGTTGGTTCAGTAATCGTATTTGTTTTTCCGCTGAAGCAATATCTGTATTTAAATCCGATATATGCTTTATAAAGGCTTTGTTTTCCAAGTGCCATTGTTGGGCTTGGGTTAGTTCTTCCACATTAGGTACAAGATTTTGCAGATTTTTTATATCCTCTCTTATGTTTTTTTCCTGAAGATTAAGAAGCTCTACCTTTTCAATTTTTTCTTCTACTGCTTTTTTACCTTTTTCTAAACGAGAGCTATTATTTTTAATTTGTTTTTGGGCTTCAATAATCTCCATTAGTTTATAGATATTCTCTACCTCTTTTTTATAATCATCTAAACGATCATATTCAAGACTTAAGGTTTTGAATTGCAGATCCTGTTGTTCGTATTCTTGTTGGTGTATGTGTAGTTGTTTTATATCGTCAGAAATGGAAGTGTTGAGTTGCTTAATCTTTTGTTCCAGATTAGTAATGGCTTGGATGATGCCTTTAAAATGTATAGAACAGTACTCAAATTCAGATAATGACTTTGCTAGTTTTTCAATTTTAGGTTGTTGCTCATCCAGCATTGTTTTTTGCATCAAACTCTCTATATATTGGGTCGATAGATCTTTTAGTTTATCCAACTCCTTTAATAAATCATTCTGGTTCTTTTGCTGTATATTTAATTTGTTTATTTGTTCTTCTGTTTCTGTCAGCCTATTCTTCGTATCTTGCAGGTGATCTTCAGATATCTCAGATAGTTGTTCCAATTGGCCCTGCAAATGCTGAATGTGTGCATTATTTTTAGTTTCTAGATTTTTGGTTTTTACATAAAGCTCATATTTCTCTAGGTTAAAGAGTTCCTTCATCATTCTGGTGCGCTCAGTACTTTTAAGCTGTAAAAACTCCTGAAATTTTCCCTGAGGAATAATCACCGTTCTTTTAAAATTATCATAACTCAGACCAATGGCCTGCTCTAGTTCTTCAACTGTGATCGGTAAGTATTCATCTTGTTTTTTTATATAGGCTATACGCTCTAATTTTTTTACATCGTTAAACTGTTTGCTATTTCTTTTGGCCCGAACTACAACTTTATAGGCCTGTTCATTTTTTCCGGTGATAAAATCAAAATCGATAAAGAGTTGATCCGATTTTAAGTTCATCATATTATAATTACGGTTATCTCCGCTTGCTAATAGCCTGTCTGTTTTTCCATATAGCGCAAAGGTGATGGCTTCTAAAATGGAACTTTTCCCACTTCCTACACTTCCAAAAATGCCAAATAAATGGTTGTTGGTGAGTTTTTTAAAGTCAATATGTTGTTTTTGTTGATAGGAGTATAAACCTTCAATACTTAATTGGATTGGAATCATGCTTCACTTTCTTTTTCGGCGATTACCTCGTTAAATAAATTTAATAAGCTATCGTTAGGTTCCAGTTTGTTAATGTGTTTAAAGTAGTCTATAAAGAGCTCTTTTGTAGTCTTATCCAGATCAATTGTGTGCCTGTTGGTTTTAGATGCTGATAAGTCATTTTTGACCTGAGGTATTAATGTGATGATACCTGTATGTTCCTGATTCAATCTTTTACGATCCTTTGCGTTTAAGTAGGTATCGGTTTCAATAGTTAACTCTACTAAATGATCCTTGTTTTCATTCAGCTGAATTAAGGCATCGTTTATACCTGCTGCTCTGAGGCGAAGGAGCTTTTTCCCTTTTTTAAGTTCAATAAAGTTTACTGATGCTGTTTGACCGGGTTCAATATGAGCAATGGCTACAAATTTTTGTTGATTGGCTTCTGCAAAAGAGTAGGAAAGGGGACTTCCTGGATATACTACCGCCTGTTTAACTGATTTTATGAGTTGCTTGCGATGCAAATGTCCTAAAGCAACATACTGAATTGCTTCAGGAAAATTATCTGTATAAATAGCCTGAGCACCACCTACATGTAAAATAGGCTTTTCATCATCCGGTTCTTCAGGGACGACCGATTCTCTTGAAACAACAAAAAGGTGAGTTGCCAATAGATTAACCCCATTTTTGTCGCAATATTTTTGCGCTAAGAGTCGCCATTTCTGTTCCAATATATCTCTTAATTCTTCTTCTTTATTCTCTGCTAAAAAAGCCTGTTTTAACCTGTGTTCATTAGCATAAGGTGTAGTGATAATTCTAAGGGGGTAGCTGTAGTTGGGTAATTTAAGCTCAATAAATCCGGGCTCACTTTCTAAAACTTTTAAGCCGGATTCTAATGTAAAGGGGATTAGTGCCGTATCTGGATACCCAATAAATATTATCCCGCATTCCCGGGCCAATGGGTCTGCTGTTTCAATCCTATCCGGAGAATCGTGATTTCCTGATATGGCTATTACAGGTCTGGTGCCTTGTTTACTGAGTTTTTTCAACGTTTTGTAAAATAGTTCGATAGCCTCGGATGAGGGGTTATAGGTATCAAAAAGATCTCCGGCAATGATAATGGCATCTACATCTTCCTGATTAGCGATATCGCATATTTCATTGAGTACCCAATGCTGTTCTTCAACTCTGGAGTAATGCTCAAGTCTTTTTCCAATATGCCAGTCTGCAGTATGTAATATTTTCATGTATGTAATTTCGGTGTTTAATATTCTGTAAAACAGCGATATAGGGTGATGTTTTTTTGGATTGTTTATTATGAAACATAGTTATGTTTGCTGTTTAAAAATACAATTATTTGTTGGGTTGATAGTAAAAAGTTATCAACATCCGCATGGGCAAAAGGATTAGTTTTAATCACTACGTAGTTATATTATATAAAGTAGCTCATGTTGCTAAAAGTTACTTATAGCCCATTGGTTGTGGTTTGTAGGGTTTTTTTTAATTTGTTTTTAGGTGCTTTGTTTTGATTAATGCGTTATAAAGTGATGTTTTATCTTGTATTTTGATGATTAATCACTCTATTATTAGAAATATTATTAATTAAGATGTAAAAAAAAAGGATTTTAATGTTGAGCAGATTTGGTAAATAGTAGGAATAGTCTATATTT
>JBFHKL010000056.1:0-17768 GCA_041595375.1 Saccharicrinis sp. | reverse complement strand
GCAAACAGAATTGATTAAACTACAATATGATATTGTAGAAAATAAAAAACGATTACTCATCATATTTGAAGGCAGGGACAGTGCAGGCAAAGGTGGAGCAATTATGCGATTCATCCGCTTTCTTAACCCCAGATTTTACCGGGTAGTGGCACTAAACAAACCTACTGATATTGAAAATGGGCAATGGTACTTTCAGCGCTATATAAAAGCATTGCCTAATCCCGGAGAAATAGTTTTTTTTGACAGAAGCTGGTATAATAGGGCCGTTGTTGAACCGGTAATGGAATTCTGTTCTAAAGAGCAATATCAGCTATTTATGAAACAGGTAGTTACTCTAGAAAATATGTTAATAGAAGATGGCCTAAAAATAGTTAAACTATGGTTTTCTATTAATCCTGCAGAACAAAATAAACGCTTGGAAGAACGCAAAATAAATCCCTTGATTCAATGGAAACTTAGTACGGTCGACATGCAGGCTCAGCTCAAATGGAACGACTATACCTATTACAAAAACGAAATGTTTAAACACACCAGCACGGCCTTATCTCCTTGGATAACCGTAAAAGGTAATATGAAAGATGATGCAAGAAAAGAAGCCATCAGATATGTTTTAAATTCGATGACCTATAAAGAAAAAGGGCTAACCCATGAACGACTAACTCCGGATCCTTCGATTGTGAAAATTTTATAAAATCAAGTGCAGGCTGAAAAAAACTTTTTTTCAGCCTTATTTCTCCATCTATCCTTCCTATAGCAGCAAAACATAATAAGCACTACTGTACTTATAAAAGTGCGAGAATCTCTTAATTACATTGCCTCATTCTCTTAATACTTAATAAAAATAATGATTTAATAATTACGGAGTGTTACTCTGTATTGATGCTTGGAATTGCCATACATTCACATAACAATTTTAATAGATTAATAATGTGAAAAATGAAAAGGTTAGATCAATCAAATAAATCAGATGAAGTATTAATTCGGGCTTATTACGAAGGCGACAATAATAGCATTGAAATGCTATACAACCGTTATTATTTAAAGGTATTTAATAAATGCCTGTCTTTTACCAAAAACACCGATGATGCTTTTGATTTAACACAAGACATTTTCATAAAGGCTTTTGCTATAAAAAGTGGTTTTAAGGGAAATTCTAAGTTCTCAACCTGGCTTTATTCAATTACCTTTAACCATTGTGTTACAGCCCAAAAAAAACAGATTAAAAGTAAATCTGAGCCTTTTGAGTTAGTTACACATTATATTCCTGACGATAATGATCTGTTTTCAATGGAAGACCGGAAAGAAAAAGAGGAAAGAGAAATGCAACTATTTAAAGCCTTGGAAGAAATACCTGAGCAAGACAAAAAGTTGTTAGAATTAAAATACCGCAATAATTGCTCTTTAAAAGATATACAATCAGAATTAAATATTTCAAAAAGCGCCATAAAAATGCGTTTAATGAGAGCTCGTCAAAAGGTTGGTAAATATTACGATAAAGCCATTTGATGTGCTGATCAGGTAAATTAACACTTTGGCTTAAAGACAACAAAACAAGTATAGAAAAATTTAAATAGTACTATAGTTGTTGTTGCTCTTTAGCCTTTCAGCATATCAAAAATAGCTTACAAGCTAAAATTATTTAATAATCAATTAGCAAACAGTATAGTATTAATAAACGAACAACTCTTATAGATAGAAATAGAACTTAAACAAGCATTCATTTTTTAATGAGTTCCCCGCCTGGCTGCAGGTATATAAGCATCTATAAACACCAGAGGCATGAAATCAAATATATTATTTCCCTTTTACCTGGAAAACTCAAGTTTAAAATCACAGAGTATAGCCGTTGAATTAGCCAAAAATTTAAACGTAGACTTACACTTGCTGGTTATTTTTCATAATAATGACTTTCTATACAACGAGTATAAAGAATGCTCTGATTCACTGGATGAGTTTAGAAATGAGCTATTTGACAATCTCAAGAAAAATCACCCCGATATTATTTTGGGTAATGCTAAACCAATTGAGGTAAGCGATGCAACAACAGTTTATATATCCTTTGAAAATTACGCCGAGCACCCTATAAAACAACGTTTATCGGAAAATTATCTATGGATTTTTGATTATGATGATTTTTATTCAATTATTATCCCTACAGGCTTTATTCATGAGTTAAATCAGCATGAACAAAAAGTCTGGGTGATATCTAAAAACCAGAGTGGAATTCTAACACATACCAAACACCTCATTGACAAATATGACAACAATATATCTGGTGATATATATTGGGATTCTCTGCCTCTGGATTTAATGTAAACTAATTCAAAACCAATAAATAACAAAGAACAAGCAAGTGACCAAATCGTATTTTATAGTCTTAAGAGTGTGAATAAACTCCATCTTTGTTAAACAATTAAAACCAATCGAAAATGTTACCAAAACTAAGAGGTTCAGCTATTTTCCCAGGTTGGGCAGATGATTTTTTTACAGCCCCAATGTGGCAAAACCCCGATGCTAAAATGAATTCCTCAATGCCTGCTGTAAACATCAAAGAAGATGACAATCAATTTAATATTGACGTGGCTGCTCCCGGCATGAACAAAAATGACTTTAGTATTGATCTAAACCACAATGTTCTAACTATTTCTGCTAAAAAAGAAGAAACTAAAGAAGATAAGAATACACATATATCAAGAAGAGAGTTTAACTATACTTCTTTTCAACGATCCTTTACTTTACCTAATTTTGTAAATAGTGAAGAAATAAAAGCCACCTATCACGATGGTATACTAAACATTACCATTCCTAAAAAAGAAGAGGCCAAGGAAAAAGAGCCTAAAAAAATTAAAATTAATTAAAAAAACATCAACGTAATTAAGCTTTAATCTAAAATCCTATTAATTGGCTCATGAGTAACTTTTTGCTATCTCATCTCCAATAGGCATAGGAACGAATCTTGAATATAAATTAGGGTTTTATAACCGGGAAGGGCATTTCTCTTTCCGGTTTTTTATATAAAGTCATCAAAGTAATTTTTATTTACTTCACCTAAACAGTCTCTTATTTTTTACACAATGCCATACCCCTCAATACTCATTCCTTTTTTAGGTTAATTAAATGAACCTATTTTTATGAATATTCGCGCTTACTTACCTTAAAATAATCTTGTAAAGATTAAATAATTATATAAATTACAACTTTAAAAGAACAGCTATTCACTAAATATAAAATATTGAAAAATAGTTTATTGCAATGAGCATTAAAAATTAATAAAATAAGGTCATACAGAAACGAGACATCATACCAATATTTAATAAGGCTTATTTCAATTTCAAAAGGGTATAACCTGTCCCGCCAAAAGTAGGAGCATAGTTTCCGCAATACGAAACAGGTTTTGGTGAGTTGAAGTAAAAAAACGAAGTGTATTATTTTGAAGCTATTTCAACGCGCAATAGGTTTTCTAATGCATATTACGGATTAATTACAAGAAAGGAACTTGTCGGTTTGATTTTTCAAATTCACACACAGAAAAAATAGCCTTAGTAATTTTGCTGAACAAATTGTTTTGATCAAGATTTAGATATTAATTTTAAGGGTATTGCTTGCCTGTATGTAGTATTGTTCAGGTATGTGTAGTTAAAAACAAAATATAAATATATATGAAACATCTTTTTGTACTAATCTGTGTTGCTCTGTTGGTTTTTTCTTGCCAGAATAAGCAAAAAACTAATCAATTAGAACCTTTAACATGGATAAACAGACCCATACAAGAAGCAGACACACTTGACTTATATCACGGAAGAACATATTTACCTGTTTATTCACATATTTATCATAGAGAAGACAATTCAACTATTGATCTTACCGTAACGGTCAGTATTCGGAATACTTCATTAAAGGATACTATTTACATCCATACTGCCGATTATTACAATACACTTGGTCATAAAATTAGATCATATGTGAAAGCCCCTACCTATATTTGCCCAATGGAAACGGCTGAAATTATTATAGCTGAAGAAGATAGCGAAGGCGGTTCCGGAGGAAACTTCATTTTCGAATGGCTTATTAAAAATAATTGCAATACACCTTTAATTGAAGCCGTTATGATTTCAACCAGCGGGCAGCAAGGTTTATCTTTTTGCATCAGAGGCAAGATTATTGATTAAGGTTATAATAAATAGTGACTTAACTCATTTTTCACTGATAAGTTCCTTATAAAATATTAAGATGCCAAACAAGTAAGTCAGAGTAGTATCAACGCTTTATCCTTATCGATATTTAAAACTGCAAACAAGTTGAAATACAGTTTAAAAACAGGCAACTACATAAAGAAATTTTGAGCAAAAAATTATTCCAATAAACCTTTACTAATGGCATACTTCACTAGGCCAACATTATTTTTTATCCCTAACTTTTCAAGTAAATTTCTTCTGTGTGTGTCAACCGTACGAATGCTTATAAAAAGCTTTTCAGCTATCTCTTGGTTAGAATATTCCTGACTAATGAGTTTTAATATTTCAACCTCTCTTTTTGATAAGGGTATATCTGCCCTCTTTAATTTTTCTTTACCTGAATTTTGAATCTGTTTCATCAGACTCACAGATACATCCTTACTAAAATAACTATCTCCTTTGGACACACATTTAATGGCGGTTAACAGTTCATCCTTACCCGCATTTTTAAGTATATATCCCTTAGCACCAGACTCTAAAGCATGCATAATAAAATCAGGCAAACCTAACATCGACAAAATAAGAATATTGGTGTTCGGATTATTTTTTGTTATTGTTTCAGTGACCTCAATGCCATTAGGGGAGCCCATATCAATATCCAGAATAATAACATCATACCTATTAGAATCTACTAACCGTAATACCTCTTTTCCATTCGAGGCTTCTGTAATAGAGTCTATTTCTTTCTCTTTGCACAAAAGAGCGGTAATACCTTCTCTAAAAATCTTATGATCGTCAGCCAGTAATATCTTTAATTTTTCCATGATCATTTGCGTTTAAGCGGGATTTCAATACTTACTGCAGTACCTCTGCCCTTAATAGAATCTAAATTATATTCCCCCTCAAGAAGCTTCACCCTGGTTTCTACGTTAGTCAGTCCAATACCTCGATGATTCTCCGGTAGATTGATCTTATCAAATCCTACTCCATCATCTTCCACCATTAAAACAATACTCTCACTATGGAGAATGATTTGAACTAAAATATGGCTTGCCCGGGCATATTTCATTGCATTGTTCAAAAGTTCCTGAGCACATCTATATATCGTTAATTCAATATCGTTATCAAATCTTAATTCACTTTTTATATTGGTATAAAACTCAATAGGTACTTTTTTAGATTCATTTAATTTGGAAATAAGGGTATAAAAAGCTGAATGTAAGCCAAATTCATCCAGGGTACGAGGAACCAATCTATGAGATAAGGAGCGCAAATCTTCTGAAACAACATCAATAGTTTGACTGATACTTTTTAACAAGTCAGACTGAGAAACGCCCTTTTTATCTACTTCCTCTGCAATATTATCAAAACTAAATTTCACATACGACAATAGAGGTCCAATCCCATCGTGAATCTCCCGTCCTATTCTTCTCCTTTCATTTTCCTGACCTTCAAGAATGGCTTGAACAGAACCTGTCTCTACCTCTTCTTTCATGTTCATCTTTTCTGCTATAATGATGATCTCCTGTTCAGATACCGATGTACTTATTGCATAGGAGACATTTGGCGAAACATAAAATAAAAAGGGTTGTTTACTTTCACCTTTACACTGACTAATTTCATCGACAAGTTTCTGAAAATGAATATTTTCAGATATGAGTTCATGATCGTCACTCCTTACCTCCAAAATACGAAAAAATACTTTGTTACAGAAAATCACCTTATGATCCAATCCTAACACTAGGATACCAACAGGCAATAAGTTAGCTATCCTATATAGTTGATCAGCGCTTAAGAGGCAGTTTCTTATATTCATTTTTCACAAAAACTAAATTCATGTAAAAATACAGTAAAAGAATGTGACCAATGGCATGCACTAGAGTCTAAATAATAAAGTTTTTTACTAACAATTGATATTTAACTTTTAGCGATGTCAAAATCATTTAAACGTGAAACATTAAAGAAAAAGGTGAAGAACCCTCCCAGAAAGGAGAAAGGTTCCAAAACAAACCTCCGTTTTCACCTATTGAAAGAAGTTGAAGAATAGTAAACTTCTTATAAAGCCTGTATAAGGCAAACCTATCATTAAATTACATTTCTTGCCAGCTAAATGGAGCCCCTTCCATTTGGCTGGCTTTTTTAATAGGTCTTTTCTGAATAATTTAATGCGTAATGATGAAATAATATGAAAGGTGTTTCAGTGCTTTCTATTAATTGATAAATATGGTTTATATCGGATAATTCTATAATCATTAAATGGAGCGTGTTAATAGCACTATAGTTTTGCAGGCTTCGATATAAACCCTTTTTGGTTATAATCACTTCATATGCAATTTTCTTCTCACTCAATATTCGATTAATCACCCTCACCGAGTCAAGCTTTAAAGCATTTTCATTCCTTACATGATTACGATTTGTTTGCGAATGAGGATCACCTGAATAACAAATACAACTTAACTTATAATTGGAGGCATAGGCAATTTTAGAAGCATATTCTAAAATATATTGAGGTTCTGCACTTAAATTTACGGGAACAATAATTTTTTTCAACGCCATACAAAGTGTTTTTGTATTTAGACTTATAATAAATTTTAAGTCACTTATTAAAAAAACACATAAGCCTATAAGTGACCTGATGGAAATATATAGTCTCAAGTTTATATTTAATTTTAAACAAGACAAAATGAAAAAAAGATCGCTTATTATTACCATGTTACTATTTGCAGTAACCCTGATGTTTGCTCAAGAAGTAAATGTTCCCAAAGCCGTTAAAGCTACTTTTACTCAAATGTTTCCAGAAATTACTACCCCAGTTTGGAAACAAAATAAGGAAAACTACCAAGCTCAGTTCAAGGATGAGGATGACACCATACAAGAAGCTACCTTTTCTGCTGATGGTAAATGGATAAAGACAGCCAGCATCATTTACGAAGATGAACTACCCGAAATAGCAACAGAATATATTTTAGATAACTACGAAGAATTTGAAGTTGATAAGATACGAAAAGTAACAACCAACAAAGGAAATACCAGCTATACCGTTATGCTTACTGTGGGAGAAGATAAGATTAAACTATCGTTTAATGAAGACGGTGAGTATATAGAAAAATAAGCATACAATAGAATTTGAAGGGTGCCGGTTAAGCACCCTTTTTTTTAGCTCATTGTAAAAATGATAAGATGGATAAGAATACCTCGACGACAGCACCTGTATTCTGAAGTGAATCATACTAATCACAAGATCTATAATCGGAGTATTTTTTTAACTCCCGTAATCCAAAACGGGCTTAGTAAAAGAGAAAGAGCTATGGTACTGATAATTATCTGATATGCATAATCTTGTATAATACCCGCCTTAAAACCTATTGAACCAAGCACAAAACTGAACTCTCCTATTTGTGAGAGTAATGCTCCGGCATAAATACTTGTTTTCCAATCTTCATGAAATACCTTCATAACAATCATATTTACACTGCCATTCAATAAAAAAACCAAGACAACAAGCACGCCTATGATTAGGGCATTTTCTCGCAAAAAATTAAGATCTATCAGCATTCCTATCGACACAAAAAACAAGGCTACAAACAACACTTTAAAAGCAGAAAGACTATCATGAACCCATTGGGTGGATTTTGTTGATGATAGTACAATACCACCTATAAATGCGCCAAGAGCTGAAGACAACTCTAAAAAGGCAGTGATTAAAGAAAATCCAAAACAGAGTGTAAATGCTACAAATACTTGCATCTCATAATCTTTAGCAATGGAAGATCTAAAAGGTAGTTTTATCTCTTTATACTTTAAAATATACAAGATTACACCAATGATAATAATGGCGCCAATCACTTGTTTTATAATTTCTGCTCTGGTAGGCTGCTCCCCTCCAAGGTATCCCAGTATAATAAGCATGGGCACTATCAATATGTCCTGAGCCAAAAGGATACCTAAAACGCTTTGTCCTGCCTTTGTCTCTAACTCATCCCTTTCTTGCAGTAATTTGATAATAACGGCTGTACTGCTAAGACTAATCACAAACCCAAGCATAATTACCTGATTCAGATTCCAATTGAAATAATGACCTAGCAGCCAAATAATACTTACGCTTAATAATACCTGTAATAAGGTTCCTATTATCGAAATCTTCCAATTGGCAATTAAACTGGGAAGGTGGATTTCCATCCCAATAAAAAAAAGCAATAATACCAAACCCAACGACCCTAGGTTAGATATTAAATTCTCATCACTTACTATCCCTAATCCTAATGGTCCAACAATAATGCCAACAATCATATAAGCCACAATGGAGGGTTGCCTTATTAAGCGTAAAATAAAACCAATGACTATGATAATGGCAGAAAGAAAAACAAACTTAGATACCATGGGATCCATATGAACAGAAAGGAGAATCATATTGTGAAATTATACTTGTGAAAACTATATTCATTTAAATATAACTGCTTAATCATTCAAATACTAACATTTTCATCATCAAAATACAGTATTCTAAATTTAAAAAATTACACCATTAACACTTCTCACGAAGGAAGACTTTCTCTTAAGCAAAAATGTCACCTAAATCAGTCATTATGACACCTTTAAACACCTAAACACAGGTCAAAATGACTGGCATATAATTCTCCATTTTAACCAAAAAAATATAAATATTTGATAATCAATACGAAATTTAATTGTCTCCATCTCTACCTAAAAACTGGCATTCTGTTTGATGATTGTAAAGCGAGTTTAGTAAAATTTGTTGAACCTGCCTTCTCTGTCATTTTCGGCAGAATGGCTAAATTTTTGGAGGATTAAGTTATGACACTTGCAAAATTATCAAACAACTTGTACCCATCATTTCCTTCAATCTTCGATAGATTATTTGATGGAGAATTGATGGATTGGAATAGTACTAACTATTCAAGTTCAAATACAAGTCTACCAGCGGTAAATGTGAAAGAAAACGACAATGAGTTCTTAATTGAGGTTGCCGCTCCTGGCTTGCAAAAGGACGATTTTAAAGTAAATTACGAGAATGGACGCCTGAGCATTTCATCTGAAAAGAAAAATCAGTCCGAAGAAAAAGAAGGAGAAAAAATCACAAGACGTGAATTTAGCTATCAGTCATTTCAACGCTCATTTACTGTTTCTGAAAGTGTTGTTGACGCTGAAAAAATTAAAGCTAATTACCAAAATGGTATCCTTCATATTACACTACCAAAGCGGGAAGAGGTTAAACCAAAACCCGCAAAAAAAATAGAGATTAAATAACAACTCGAGGGCAGTTTAATACACTGCCCTTTTTTTAGACCTGCCCTGTTAGCAAAAAAGTAACACGATAGCGGGTATCAACCTATAACATATCTACATTTTAAAGTACAGTTCTGTGCACAAAATATTGTATGATATGCATATGCCCTATCTCAATAAGCTTTTTACATATTACCAGAGACTTATTGATTGCATAATTGATACCCACAGAAATATATACCAATGAAAAAAAGCAAATGAAAACACCGAATAAAAAGTGTGTCACTTTAACTTTTTCTTAACTGAGTTTAACCGCTTTTTAACGACAACAAGAGACACAAATGAATAATTTTGTTTGTGTTTTTAATACTGAATATAGTAATTATGAAAAGTATTAATACAAAACTATTTGCTGACTTTATTGGAAAAAAAGCTTTATGATAATTATTATCAGCTGGTGTTTTTTTTAGTAGATAACGAATATTTTGTTGAACCTTTTTAATGTTTAATGCAATGTTAGAGTTATGCATGTCCGTACTAAATGGAGTTCATGAAGACAAAAAACTTTTCAGAAAGGAATTGATTAAATCAATGTCCTGGTTAAATACCTCAGATCAAAAAAAACTTCAGATCTGGGTACGAAAGCATTTTATGGATGAACATGCTGATATTATTGATGAAATACTGAGTGCCAAATATTCTTTCACATCCTAAACATCTCATTTAAAGATATGTATACAACCATTATATATATGCTTTCTACATATAGAAGAATCATTTTTTATTTTAATTTTTAATGTTAATTAGTTTTAAGGAGGAACTTATATGAAAAATTTTAATTCGTATTGGAGGATCTTGATTGTATCCATTTTATTATTTCATGTGCAGCAAAGTATTTTTGCCAGTGATAACAAAACTGAAATTTTCACGCCCTACACAAAAGTTTCTGTTGTGCCTGGTGGAACGGTTAATTATTCATTAGACATTATCAATAACAACGAACAAACGATTAATGAAAATATTACCATTACCAGCATTCCTAAATCGTGGGATTATAAGCTGACAGCTGATGGAATGAACATTGGTAAATTGGCTGTTTTAGGAAACGAAAAAGAAACAGTAAAGCTAAAAATTGAAGATCCTTATCAGGTAAAAAAAGGGAAGTATACTTTCTATGCAAAGCTGGGAGAACAAGCCTCTCTTCCCTTATCCATTCAGGTGACTTCGGCGGGCTCTAATGAAACAGAATTATCGTGCGACCAGAAAAATATGCAAGGTACTTCAAAATCAAAATTTACCTTTAATGCCGTTTTAAAAAACAAAACAGCAAATCAGCAGCAATACGCACTACTAGCTTCGGCCCCCAAAGGGTGGAATGTTATTATTAAGTCCAACCATAAACAAGCCACGTCTACTGAAGTAGAGGCAAATGGAACGGTAAAATTAGATTATACCATTGAACTTCCTGCCACAATTAAAAGCGGCACCTATAAAATCCCTGTTAAAGCTATATCCGGTTCTACCTCAGCCGAAATGGAGCTGGAGGTAGTCATCACAGGAACGTATGAGCTATCTTTCTCAACACCATCGGGGTTATTAAGCACTAAAGTTACTGCAGGAGAGGAGAAAAATATTGAGTTAGAGATCAAAAACACAGGTTCTGTAAAACTCGAAAACATTGAACTATCTGCATCAAAACCTAAGGATTGGGAGGTTTCCTTTGACGAGAAAAAAATAGGCAGTCTGGATCCCGGACAAACAGCCAATATATATGCCACCATTAAAGCCGATAAAAAAGCTATTCCAGGCGACTATGTCACCAAAATTACAGCCAAGACTTCTGAAGAAAAGCAAGAGTTATCATTCAGAGTGATGGTAAAAACACCAATGCTAATGGGATGGCTGGGTGTACTAATTATACTAGCTTCCATAGGAGGTGTAATTTTTTTAATCAAGAAATTCGGAAGGAGGTAAAACATGGAAAATCCAGTTATTCAGCTGCATGGAATTTCGAAAAAATATGGCGACTTTACGGCTGTAAATCATCTAAACTTAAGGGTTAATAAAGGTGAGATATTTGGATTACTGGGTCCTAATGGGGCCGGAAAATCAACTACGATACTCATGTTAATGGGACTAACAGAACCCAGTTCGGGAAGTGTTCTGGTTTGTGGAGTGAACTCTACCTCACAACCCATTGAGGTAAAAAAGAAAGTAGGTTATCTGCCCGAAGACGTAGGTTTTTATGATGATCTCACAGGCATTGAAAACCTGATATATACCGCACGACTCAATGGTTTTGACCGCAAAACAGCTGCTTATAAAGCCCATGAACTATTAGATCAGGTAGGTCTGAGCAATGATAAAAACAAAAAAACAGGTAAATATTCAAAAGGAATGCGCCAACGTTTAGGTTTGGCCGATGTACTTATAAAAAACCCTGAGGTAATTATATTAGATGAACCTACTACAGGAATAGACCCTAAAGGAGTTAGCGAATTACTAATTTTAATTAAAAAACTCAGCAGCGAGCATAATATGACCGTGCTATTTTCCTCTCATAACCTACATCAGGTGCAAGAGGTGTGCGACAGAGTTGGAATTTTTGTTGAAGGAAAATTATTGGCAGAAGGAAATATTGAAGAACTATCGAAAAAACTCTTTACGCATGGTATGTATCTGATTGAGTTAGGCATTGACAATCACAACTCTAAGACTCAGTCACCAAATTTTGAAGAACTTAAAGAGTTATTCAGACCAATTGATGGCATTCAAAAGATATCAGCTAACAACGAAAAATTTCAACTTGAATGCGCCTCTGATATTTCTTCAGCCATTGCAAAAACAATTATTGATGCCAATTATGGGCTTAATTTCCTTAGTAAAAAGGAATATGGGCTTGACGCTATTTACAACCGCTATTTTGAAGGAGGATTAACAAATGGATAATATAGCCACAAAACAAACTAATCCCTTCTGGATTATTGTTAGCAAAGAGATTTCTGATACGGTGAAGAGTTGGAAATTTATCATTATGGTTGCATTGGTACTCTTAACATGCATGGGGTCATTATATGCAGCTCTGGATGATTTTTCAACGGTTATAAAAGGAGGAAGTGCAGATGATGATTTTTTCTTTTTAAAATTGTATACGCATTCCAATGGAACCTTACCCTCCTTTATGCTTTTCATTAGTTTCCTTGGCCCGTTACTGGGAATAAGTATGGGTTTTGACAGCATAAATACAGAGCAAAATAAAGGAACCTTAAGTAGAATACTTGCTCAGCCCATATACCGGGACTATATACTCAATGCAAAATTTACAGCATCCTTAATTGTATTAAGTTCATTATTTACTATGCTGAGCCTGTTGGTACTGGGATTCGGGCTTATTTTTATTGGAATACCACCCAGTGCAGATGAGTTAATGAGGATTATTATATTTTCGATCATCAATATTATTTATGTTGGTTTTTGGCTTAATTTATCCATCCTCTTTTCGGTCAAATTTCGTCAGGCAGCCACATCAGCCCTGGCAGGAATATCAGTATGGCTCTTCTTTACTATCTTTTATAGAATGATTATCCGGCTTATTGCAAATGGTCTGGCACCCGCCAAGTTCTCAAGCAAACTACAGCTTATTGATTTTCAATATTTTATCCAAAACTTAATGCGCTTTAATCCCGGTCAACTATTTAATGATATAACCAACACACTACTGCGTCCCTCCATTCGTAGTTTGGGTCCATTAACCACAGAACAAACCATCGGAGCAATCCCAAATCCCTTACCATTAGGACAAAGTATACTGTTGGTATGGCCTCAGGTAGTGGCACTCATTGGAGGTACACTCTTATTCTTTGCCATAGCTTATACAATGTTTATGCGCAGGGAAATACGTTCGAGGTAACAGTAAAAATAGTTATTAACGTGATCAATCATTTCAATGAAATATTCACCTTCGTTTCTTTTTATTAATTGATTTTATGAGTAGACACCAATAGTTAAACAAAAGTGGAACACCCAAATATCCATCATATTTTTAGGTGTAAAACTAATTTCAGGAGGGGGGGGCATAATTTATAACATACCCGCAAATAATCAACAGAGAGTTTTATATGGCAATAAAGTAACGATAGATGCCAAATCCTTATCCAAAGCCTACTTGTTAATGGGAATTGTAAATACAAATGAGCTCCCCTTTCCCTCTTCACTTTCAGCCCATATATCTCCATTATGAATGGTTAAAAGCTCTTTACACAAAGGCAATCCCAACCCGCTACCCGATTCATTGTCTGTTCCTTTTGTGGATATATGACTATCGATAGAAAATAAATGATCAAGCTTTTCTTTTGGTATCCCCACTCCATTATCAGCAATAGAAATCTCAACAAATTTACTTTTGCGTTTATCATATTTCAGATTTGTATTGAGTGTAATTTCCCCATGTTTTGAAGTAAATTTAATGGCATTAGTCAATAAATTTCTGAAAACGGTTGAAAGTATATTGTAATCTCCATAAATAAAAAAATCGGGAGGTATCTGGTTAATGATATGGATTGATTTTTTACGTACTGCAGTATCCTGTAAGTTTAATATTTCGCATGACATACTGTTTAAATTAATTTGTTCAGCCCTAACAGTAATGGTTCCTCTTTGCGACTGGGTCCATAAAAGTAAATTGTCAAGTAACTTGTAGGTTTCTTCTATTTTTAAATTTATTAATCCAATAAACTCACGTTGCTTTTCCGGAGCATAATTTTCAAAATCATTATACAAAAGATCTGATAATCCAAGCATTCCACTAAATGGCGATTTTAAATCGTGTGCAATAAGGGAGAATAACTTATCTTTTGTGGCATTGATTTGTTTAAGTTTCAATTCACTTTCCCTTAAATTTTGTTCTGTTTTTTTTCTTTCTGTAATATTACGAGTGCTTCCCATAACCCCAATGGGAAATCCCTTTTTATTAAACATTACCTTCCCTATTATCTCAAAATAAATGGGTTCTCCATTCTTATGGAAAAAAAACGTTTCAAAAATGGTATGATCGAAAGTTCTAAAATTTTTTATAGCATAAAGAGCTTCTCTCGCCATTTTAATAAACTCTCGCCATGTAGTAAATTCCGATATCCGATGACCTAACCATTCTTCCTGAGTATATCCAACATGCCTAGGTAAAGAAGAACTAACATAAATAAATCTTAAAGATCTATCCAGTTCCCATAGAACATCTATAGAGTTATCCAAGATAAAGTTTAACCTTTCTTCTTTGGATCGAAGATCTTGTATTTCTTCTTCTAATGATTTATACAATTCTGTTTCCATCGTATTCAGGTTCTGTTTTAGATTTGGTGATAACGATAGTCTCTATGAAAGATCAGTACTTCAAACGATATACCTGTGTTCCTCAATCATGCTAAAGCTGGAATCACATCGATAAACGAACACGATATTAAAACAAAAGTTTGTCTGTCAGATATATTACCTTTACAATTTACATTAATTCATACTATAAATACCTGTATTATTAAATCAATATTGTTATGACATATAGCGCTTTAATTTTTATTCTTATTCCTTTTATATTTTTTCCAAAAATAAAAAGCCAATGAAACCATAATCCAGAATGGCCATATCTTTATGCTGAAAAATAATAAATCAACAAATCCGAACCAACCTTTCGCCAATGACTGTTTTAATCTTTCTGAAAATTTATCGCGTATTGCAGGTGTATATTTAAAACCATTTAATTTAGTGATAGTTAAATCCAACGTACTATAATCTACTAAGTCGCTTAAATATTTTAATCGACCTGTGGTGCTTTCAATTTCCTCTTCTAATGCACGTATTTCTTCTTCTATCTCCAGTATTTCCTTCACACTATTAGCTTTTTTCAATAAGTCGTTATAGCGTATAAGGTAATTTCGTTTGCTTTGAAGCCTGGTTTCTAAATCAATAAATTGATCAGTAACATCACGAGCATCAATCTCTTTATACAACAATTCCCCCTTAATGGTTTCAATATCAACTAAAAACCCCTCAAAGTTTGCGCTTGGTATTCTTATTTTTAGATCATAAGATGATTCCCTATCGCTATTACGATAGCGTTCATTAGAGAAATATCCTCCATGATTTTTCAATATAGTTCCAATGTGAGATTTGGTCTTTTCTAACTCTGATACAATGAGTTCTAATCGTCCATCTTTAATGATTCGTTTTTTAATTACCTCTTGCTTTTCAACTTCAACCATCTGTTCAGGTGAGGAAGTTAAAGATTGCCCTGTTTTAGGAATCATCTCTTCCTCCATATTATCAATCATATATGAAGCTGTATCTTCAGGACTCTGTTGGCAGGAAAGCATCAAAATAGTCAAAATAAGTATTGGCAAAATTTTTCTCATATTATTATCATATTATGGTTTGTATTTTTTCACACCAACGAACTCAAAACCAATTCATTGATTCACATGGTATCTCCCTGAATTTAAAAATCCAATTATAGGAAGTTCTTTTGTTTCATTAAAAATATCATATCCTTTCTTCAGATCAGTCCTCAATCCAATTTTATCAGAACCTGCCTTATATTTATCTATCAGCCGTTTATATTCATTTTACAGACAGTCATGATGGGAAAATTGTTACAGGAATTTTTAGTACATGCCATTTCAATTATCCTTATATGCCTGTCGAACTCTCGAATACTTTAACTGACTATCGTTAAACGAACCTCTCTGAAAGGAACTAAGAAAAATGATGAATAAAATCAATAGGAATCTGTCTTTCATTTGGTCTCAATTCATACGGTTAAGTTGATGGCTATATGTTGGCTTAATCAGGTGGCAATAACTGTCAATAACTATATATTTTTGACAGATATAACTACCCTAAAAGTACCAATAATTAATTTATTCTATTGATTATTTATTATTAATTGAACGCAAAGAATATTATTTATTGCATAGAATTGCTTAGCACTCATCGTTAACGATGAATAATCTGTAGCCTTATTGTAGTACTCGATTTATCAACTATGCAGCTACATCGCAATAATGATTGTGGGCACCATCTATTTATCTGATAAAAAAAACTTAGTGATTTCACCTTGTGGGTTCTTGGAAGAAGAGACTATTCTAATTTACACTTATCGTATAGGAAACTTATAAACTAAGAATCAACAACTATTTAAAATAAATTAAAAAAAGCTCTTGTTTCTGGCTAAAGTAGGAAAACAATTCTCTTTTACAAATTATTTTTTACTCAGAGAATGTCGGTTCACTCGCGTGTTAAATAACCAGAGCTGACCACTAAGAGGCATACCTATTGATTAAATAAACAGTTCCAAAAACCAGCATATACAGGCTTCTACTCTCTGTTCTTTAATCCTTCTTTTCCCTTATTTTATCCAACAGACGGTTTAATTCTGCCACTTCTTTGGGGCTTAAATTGTTAAGCATGGTATCTACTTTCAACTCACAATGCCGCATTTGATCAAGCAATTCCAATCCCTTATTTGTTATGTCAACTGATTTTTGACGCCTGTCATCCGGATTTTCTATGCGACTTACATATCCCTTTTCAAACAGTCGGTCAACGATTCGACTTACATCAGAATTTTTATCAAGCATACGCTCTTTAATAAACCCTATTGAGAGTGGGGCTTTAGAGCGAAAACCCCTTAGTATCCTTAAAACATTATATTGTTGCTCTGCAAGTCCATAGGATTTAAGCAATTGGCTAAACTCATATCCTAATTGTTTGCTTGTGTATCCTAAATTAATTAAGCCCTTATGATATTCGTTTCGAAATCTTCCCTTAATTTCATCTTCAATTTTCATCTGCTAATTATTTGTCATTTAAGATCACATATCTACCCCAATAAGAAACAATATTCATCACAGGCCTTTCTGAAATATATCCAGAAAAGGCTGCGAATGATAAATTTAATGATTAAGCCTATTTTATCCTAATTTAAAAAATCCTGAATTTCTTAAATATAAAACAACCCAAACCAATACAAGAACAATGCTTGGTATCAGTATACTCGTGCCCCCAGTCATATGAATAATGATAGCTCCCCCCATATACGAACTCAATAATAAACTTCCGTATTTATTTGTCTTTGGAAATAAGAACAATAGCGCTGAAACTATTTCACCCAAAGCAATAACAATTCGCCAATTGCCTAACTTTATTTGTTCCATATGTTCCGGTTGCAGAAAAAGCTTGCCTGCTGCGCTAAAAAGAAAAAGTGCAGTGAGTAGTCCAGCTATGGCCCAAGCTATTACTTTTTTTGATTTTGAAATTTCTAAATTCATCATTGTCTTATATTTAAATAATTGTAGT
>JBFHKL010000055.1:0-17845 GCA_041595375.1 Saccharicrinis sp. | reverse complement strand
TAACAGGTATTTGCCAGGATAAAGAAACTGATAACAATGCTCCTCTAATCGCTTCACGAGAAATAATATGTAGTGTATGGTAAGGATTACCTTCAATTAGCAATGTAGGTATATAATGTGATTGTTTAATGGCAGCACATTGCCTGAACAACCTGTCCTGAATCAATGATAATACAAAATCATCTTTTGATTTTCGCTCAACTATAACATGCTCATTGATAATATAATCACCGGCCTTTAAAGTTTTAATAACAAGCTCACACCCTTGTTCATCCAACATAGCTGGTATTCCGGATCGTTTTTCACGAATATCAGCACAAATAGTAACTTTATGCATAGTGTAGATAATAGATATTAGACCTATCTACAAATTACGAAATATTACTGCACAAAACTTTAATAAATTAATATTTCATATCATCCTGTTAAAGGTTTCACCAGCTTGGTGAAACCTCTAAATTTACATTACTTTTCGCGATCAAAAGGCCAGGCAACAACCCCACCTTCCATTACTTTTACATTATTATAACCATGAGCTTGTAACATCACGGCAGCTTCGTAACCTCTAAGTGAAATTTTACAGTAGGTAACTATCTCAGTATTTTTATCTATGGGTAATTCATTTAAACGTTTACGTAACATACCCAGTGGAATTAAAGTTTCGCCTATACCTAATCGTATCTGTTCATATTCGTCAGCTCCTCTAACATCTAAAATGAAAAATTTTTCACCCTTATCCATCCGTTCTTTTAATTCGAGAGATGAGATACCCTTAAAAACACCATTCATTTTATTTTGCAAGATATGAGCAGTAGCAATACTATGATCAATGGCTAAGGAGAATGGTGGTGCATAGGGAAAATCAGCATTAACCATATCATCTACAGTTAAACCACCTTTAATGGCTGTAGCCCAAATAGCCAACTGTTTACTCACATCACCAGGCCCCAGACACTGAGCGCCTAAAATTTTACCCGATTTTTTTTCGGCAACAAGTTTTGTTATCAATAACTTACCATCCATAAAACCCGGTTTATCAGGGCTTGCATTTACTACTTTAACATAGTCAAATCCAGCTTCTTTCGCCTTACTTTCTGATAAGCCTGTGATACCAATACCATAATCAAATAGCTTACAAATACCAGTTTGCTGAGTCCCTGGGAAAGTAACCTTATTTCCATTAATAATATTCTGGCCCACAACACGACCCTCTAGGTTAGCCAAGTCGCCATAAGGAGCCAACACATTTTTACCGGTAATAATATTTTTAATTTCACAGCAGTCCCCCGCCGCATAAATATTCGGATCGGATGTTTGCATATATTCATTTACCAAGATACCCCCCAGTTCACCAATCTTTAATCCTGCCTCCCGAGCGAGTTTAACATTGGGCCGAACACCAATGGCTACAACAGCCAATTCACATGGTATCTGGGTTCCATTTTGCAATTTCACCCCTGTCAGTTTTCCCTCTTCCCCCAGAAACGCTGCCACGCCATTTTTTGTAATCACATTGGCTTTAGTTTTAAGATAATTTTCAACTATTTTAGCCATTTTCCAATCGAGAAAAGTCAACAACTGAGGCAGTAACTCAACCATAGTCAACTCAATACCAGCAAGATTAAGAGCCTCAAGAGTTTCAATACCAATCAATCCCCCACCAATTACTACGGCCTTCTTCACTTTTCCTTCATCTCTGATCTTACGCAAGTAATCTGCATCCTGCATAGATTGCAGGGTCGTAATTCCCTCTAAATCGGTACCTGAAATTGGAGGCATATTGGCTGTTGCTCCTGTGGTTATTACCAATTTATCATAGTCCTGTTCGCTCTTCTGTCCTGTTGAGTGATCAATAAACTCAATCTTTTTATTTACCCTGTCAATTTTTGTTACTTCAGTATTGACTTTGGCCATAATTCCTTTAGCATTCCAATAAAATTTTGGATCACGAACTACTCCCGTAGGTGTACAAAGTAATTTATTTCTATCATCGAAAAAACCTCCCACATAATAAGGATATCCACAAGAAGCCATGGATAGGTCTTCGCCTTTCTGAAACATAATTATCTCAGCAAATTCATCCATTCGGCGAGCCTTTGCTGCTGCTTTAGGACCTGCTGCTGATCCTCCAATAACCACAATCTTTTTGCTCATAATTAATATTTGTTTAATTTTATAAATGAATCACCATACCCGTTTTTACCTGTTCTATTTTAAACGCTTCAAAAAAGGCTGACAAAGCAGGTAAAGCAGTACAATGAGCTGGGTAAATACTCTTTATACTTTCTTTCTTTAAATACTCAATGGTCTGAAGAGTTTGTTTGTTATGGTATTTAAGATGAAACCCGCCAATAACGCCAGCTACCTTTGATAAGCCAGTCACCTTTTTGGCATATTCTATAATATTACAAATTCCAGCATGAGAACAACCCGTAACCACTATTAACTCATCTCCACGCACAAAGGTGAGAGCAGAATCATCAGGAATAAAATCAGCTGCTCTATTCTCATTTTCAAAAGGAGTTGTTTTTGCCTCAAAATCATTATGTCGAGGTATACTGCCCAAAAAAATGATCTTATCAGATATGTAAAATGGCTTATCTGAAGTCTTTAAAGTAAACTGTTTTTCCAGCTCCTCTTTACTTAAAAACAAGCCTATATTTTTATTTTCTCCTTTTCGGTAACGCTTAATAAATGATAATGGGTGTGTAATCAATAACTTATCTCTTAAATATCTCAATCCATCTCCATGATCCCAATGGCCATGACTTAAAACGATGACATCTACTTCCTTTTCCAGATCAATGCCCAACTGCTTGGCATTTTGTAAAAACACATCACTATGACCGGTATCCAGTAATATTTTTTTTCCTTCAAATTCTATCAGATACGATAAGCCATGTTCTGCTAAAAAGGCTCCGCCAGCTGTATTCTCTGTTAATATGGTTATTTGCATAAAAAATTATAGATTGGCCTATGGCTGTTAAAATTTATATTTTTAGTTTCTTAGGCATGTTGTTAAAACTCAATACCTTCACATGCTTCAACTCCTTTTTGATAGTAATGCTTAATTTCTTTCATTTCTGTCACCAAATCAGCTATCTCAATCAACTCTCTGGGCGCTTTTCTTCCTGTAATAACCAACTCTAACGAGGGTGGCTTTTGCGCTAAAACTTCCAGTAGATCATTCACACTAAATAATTTAAAATGTAAGGCTATATTTGCTTCATCTAACACCACTAGATCATACTTTCCCGATTGAATAATTTCAGCCACTTCCATTAAACCGTTCCTTGCTGAATCAATATCGGGTTGTGTTGGAGCTTTCTCTATAAAACATCTTAAACCATACTGCTTAATCTCAATATTTGGAAGATATTGTTTTATTGCATTGATTTCTGCATACATTCTTCCTTTAACAAACTGAGCAAAATAAACCTTTTTACCCGCACCTATAGCTCTTAAGGCCAAACCTAAAGCAGCTGTTGTTTTGCCTTTACCGTTACCTGTATATATTTGAATGTAACCTCTTGTCATATATGTATATTTGAATATTTATAATAAAAAATAATCGCATTAAAATACGATTATTTTTTGTTTACCTAAATTAAGATTTACGCCCACCAAATAAACGACCTAAGCCCCTACTACCTCCTTTTCCTTGTGCAGCACCTCTACCTGGTCTGTTCTTCAAATCAGCTTCATCGCTTAAATCTTTGTTTTTTTGGTTACCGGAATTACATTTTCCCATTCCTCTGCCTGTTTGAGCTCCTTTTCCTTCGGGACCCGTTCTGTCAAATCTTGGCATAATTACCTCCTTTTTATATATTAAAAATCCATTTTCAAACACCAGCCTCAGTACAAATATAATGAGATTATTCTCGTTTTGAAAGACTATTACCTTATTTTTCACTTGAATTTATCAACCTATTTATCAATAAAAAACTCCTTCATTCATAAGGCTTATCTAGGAATAAAAAAAAAGAATTTAAACCCCCTATCGACGAAAAGAAATGATCAAGTTTTTTATACATTTGCAGAGTATAAAAAAATAACGCATGGATTATTTTACAATTAAATTATTAATTACTTTTGCCGCTTTACTGTCCTTTTCTCTTGTTTTTTTATCTATACCAACTATACTAAGGGTCTCTGAGTCAAAACATTTATACGATCAGCCTAATCACAGAAAATCACATAGAGTTCCTATTCCTACATTAGGAGGTTTAGCCATATTTCTAAGCTTTCTATTTACCTATTCCATTTTCTCCGAGTGGTTTAGCTTTACTGAAATTCCATTTTTAATACCTGCTCTACTTATCATTTTTTCTATAGGCATAAAAGATGATATTATGGTCACAGCTCCTATGGTAAAGCTATTTGGGCAGATACTGGCTGCTTTTGTTATCATTGGTTGGGGAGATTTAAGAATTACTTCTTTACACGGCTTTCTCGGTCTTGACTTAAATTACCTCACTAGCTTTGCGCTAACCATGTTTCTTTTTATATTTATACTTAATGGATTTAACCTGATTGATGGTATTGATGGACTGGCTTCTATAACAGCTATTATTTCCATCCTTTCTTTTTCTATTTGGTTTTTCATCAACAATGATTTTCATATTCCTGTATTTTCAGCTGCTTTAATAGGGGCATTATTTGGTTTTTCATACTTTAATATCTTCTCTAAGCGTCAGAAAATTTTTATGGGAGATACCGGATCCTTATTATTAGGCTTTTTATTAGCTGTTGTAGCCATTGAGTTTGCAGAATTCAATAAGCCAGAAAACGCCCCACTCTTAAAATACTCTATGAATTCGGCTCCAGCTGTTGCCTTAGGCATTTTAATTGTTCCTGTTATTGATACTACCCGGATATTTCTATATAGAATTTCAAAAGGAAGATCACCTTTTACTGCAGATAAAAACCATATCCATCACAATATGCTCACCCTTGGGTTTACTCATCTTCAAACCTCATTAATTATAGGAGGAGTTAATATTGGCTTTGTAATTCTTTCATTCAGCTTAAGAAATATTGGGGTTATCTGGTTAACTGTTATCAACTTATCACTTGGTATGTTTTGTTCATATATACCGGCATGGTTTATACGCAGAAAAAAGAAAAAAATATTAAAGAACAAAGCTCGACGACTATTGTGATAATGGAAAATTTGTTAGGTGAGTCAGCAGCATTGGCTACGGCTATTTGCTGGACTATAACGGCTCTGGCCTTTGAATCTGCGGGTAAAAAAGTGGGTTCTCTTTCAGTTAATCTTATTCGTTTAATCGTTGCCTTTTTTATTATTGGCATATTTTCCTATTTCAGAAAGGGACTCTTCTTTGCCTCTGATGCCTCACTAGAGGCCTGGATATGGCTACCGATAAGCGGCTTAATTGGCTTTGTAATTGGCGATTTACTCTTATTTGAGGCCTTTGTTCTTATTGGAGCCCGTATTTCGATGCTTATTATGGCTCTTACCCCTCCAATAGCGGCCTTTTTTGGCTGGTTAATTCTTGAAGAAGAATTATCGGTGGCTAATTTTATGGGTATGACCATTACTATTCTGGGCATTGCGATAGTTATTTTAGCCAAAGAAACGCGCAATAAAAGTGTCAAAGTAAAATATCCCCTAAAAGGAGTTTTACTGGCTCTTGGAGGAGCTACAGGACAAGCTCTGGGATTGGTATTTTCGAAACTTGGCATGAAGGACTACGATCCTTTTCTTGCAACACAAATACGTATTTTAGCTGGTATAGCAGGCTTTTCTATTCTGTTTTTTCTTTTACGCAGATGGAGAAATGTATTTGAAGCTTTAAAAAACAAGCGGGCCATGACAGGCATAAGTATTGGTTCTGTATTTGGCCCTTTTTTAGGCGTCTCCTTATCCTTACTGGCCATTCAGCACACTACAACAGGGGTAGCTTCAACCATTATGGCTATTGTTCCTGTTTTAATTATTATTCCTTCAGTATTTATTTTTAAAGAAAAAATTACATCACGGGAAATCCTGGGAGCTTTTATTGCTTTTGGTGGTGTTGTTCTGTTTTTTGTGTTATAAGAGACAACGAACTCTCCTGAATAACAAAAAAGAATTACACCTTAATTCTTAAATGTGTATTGTAAATTTAATCCTGTCAAATTACCTACTATCGGCATTACAGTTAATCCTGATTCCTTTGTTTTGTTATTTTTATGCAATTCAGGAATGATAATCCCTGCGGCTGCTCCAACACCGAATCCCAGAAGAATATCTGAAGGAAAATGTTTCATAGCTCTTAAGCGATAATATCCTACTAAGGCAGGGGGTACAGCTGCGGCAGCATATATCCAGTATTTATTATGGCCTAATTCAGGGTGAAAATCACTGTATACCTTGGCAGCAAAAAAAGTACCACAAGCGGAAGTGGATACATGACCGCTAAAAAACGAATTCCTTGTTCCATTTGCGGTTCTGTCCTCTGTAGACACATCAGGGTTATATGCTACAGGACGCGTGCGCTCAACCGTCATGGCAGTTCCAATATACAGGGTACTGTTATACGCCTGTAATTCCAAATACATCAATAATATATCTATCCATTCTGATCTTACTTCTTTATCAAAAGCAATAATACCCGGTAAAAATAAAGAAGCATTTAAAAACATATCTGATATTTCATGTGCCCTGTCTTTATATGATGCACTTTGCTTTGTGGCTATCCTGTCGAACCACCATACATCATTCCTGTTCAGTTGCAATACCTGCTGCTCACTCAAGCCATCCTGTTCACTTAAATAACTGAATCCATAACCCACATTAAATCCATAAGATGCAATAGTCAAAGGAATAACCAGTTTTTTATTCACATGATACATTGAATCATCATCACTCTTTTTCCTTTGAGCTTTTACATTGAATGGTATAACACTTAACACAATCAATGCAAAACAAAAAATCCCCCTAATCATATGCTTGTAAACTTTTAATTCCTGTATGAATATTCATTAAAAAAAGAAAAAGCTTAATTATTTATCTAATTAAGCTCTTTACAAAAACGTAGCACAAAGATAGTTTATTTTGTCCTAAAAAAAGTAACCTTAGTATCTTACCCGATGAATAAGATACTAAGGTTAGTCATATAGTTCTTTCAACAATATTACTTGCAGAAAGTATTTTTATTTCTTTTTCTTCGTCAATCCTTTTAAAAAATCATTGACTGCTTCTTTTACATTCTCATCTTCCAGCACATCCTTAATCACTTTTTCGGCCTCTTTCCCCACCTCTTTCTGTACCTGTTTTGTTGCTTCAGAAAGATCAAGACTCATCTCAGGATTATCGGATGTTCCTTTAATAATCACATCTACCATTAAATCATCTCCAGACTCAGCGAATCCACTTCCTAAAAAGCTTAAAGCTTTAGCAAGCTCTTTACGGGAAATGGGCGCTTTAACCACATAATTTAAGGAGTGATCGAAACCTTGTTCGCCCTGAACGGTTAATTTTGCACCAAATACCTTTGGATAAAAAGGACTTACAATTATTTTACCATCTTTCATGACAAAGTCAATATTAATATCCTCCGCTTTCATGGTTTTATACTTATTATTATTGAGCAGACTAGCCATTTTATTAAGCACCTCTGAATCAGAAACCTCAATAGATTTCGACACCAGATTTCCACCTCCAGTGATGCTTGAAATAAGCGGAGACATTTCCTGATTTAACAAACTGTAATATTCGAATTTTGCACCTATCTTACCTTTAGAACTGCTTGCAATAGGCAACAATGAATCAATCACACTAAACGAATTGGCTGTTTGCGTAATATCTATATTTCTGGCATTAAAGAAAAAATCGACATATGGTTTTTGAGCATCCTGCGTATTGTACTGACCTGTCATATTCATTTGTCCTTCGAGCAGATTCATATCTATCCCATCCAATTTTACAATTCCATCTTTAACAGTTATTTTTCCCTTCACTTGATTTATTTCAAGTTTATCGTATAGTATCTTGTCTATGGAAGAATTAAATACCAGGTCTATATTTTTAGGTACCTCCATCAATTCCAGTGCTGTAGTATCTTCCTCAGCCACCACAGTTCCCTCTGATTTTGCCACCATAAACTCATTAACATTTAATAGTTTTGAATAATGAGTTAATTCTCCTTTAATCGTTTCATCTTTAAAAATATAAGGTAAATAATTTTCCAGCCTACCTTTTAAAGAAAAATCTGAACGTCCAATATTGCAATTAAACGGATCTAAAATAATATTTTGGGGAGTAAATGTTAATAATGCAGCTGAGATATTTACTGCTTGGGGTAAATCTTTACTGTCATAATAAAAACCATTCATAGTAACCTGACCATTCACTTTCACCTGATCATAAAGTTCTTTTTCGATGGTCTCCATATCTCCATCCACATTAATATGCGCATCAATAATACCTTTTATATCAAAGCTATCTAATGGCATAGCTTCTTTTAAGGAGTTTAAATCAATAACACCAACCATTGTTCCCTTAAACCTGGCATTACTCATGGGAGTCTTCACCGACAACGAAGCATCAAAAGGGTTTTGCCCTAAGACAAAATGAAAAGTCTTTATCTCAATTAGGGTACTATCTGCCAAACCTCCGTTATTATTTACCTGAAAATCTATATTAATATCCTCGATGGCCTTGGGTAAATCAGGATATTTTATTTTTCCATCATCCACCTTTATTATCATATTAAAGGCCGGCAAATGATTTGCATCCCGATAAATACCTTTAGCAACTGTTTCCATGGTTAAGTTACCCGAAGTCTGCACATCTTTAGTATAACTGGTAAATTCATCGGGAACCAAGCCAAGAATTGCCTCTAAATTAGTTTCTCTGGCGCTCAATTTCAGATCCAGATCATACCCATCCTCAAGCATACCCACCGAGCCTTCAAAACCTAAATTTAAACGATTCAACATTAAGTTGTTTTCCTTGAAAGTAAATACCTCATTGGTCATATCAGCCAGCATTTCAGCATCTAAAGACACTTTTAACCCATTGACATATCTGGTACCTTCCATACTTATATCCACATGGTTGATGGAAGTTTTTATTTTAAGGTCTGTGATAGATGCAGATAAATCACCCGACATATCCAGGTTAAGATCATATATACCTGCATCCAACAACATGCTTTTATCTGAATAGGTAATGATTCCATGATTAATCACAAAACTTTGTAAGTTTACTGTAAAATTACTGGAAGCTTCTACTGTGGTATCTGCTTCCTCATGAAGGCCTTCCGTTGCTTTAACAATATCCCAGTTAACAGTTGAATCGGCTAATACCTTGGCATGAATGACGGGTTGATCCAACAAAATCCTTTCTACTTCTACTCCATTACCTCGAATTACACTCGCTAAGTTAACAGATATTAAAAACTTATTTAGCGACAACAAAGTATCTCCTTCAAACTGTTTTTCACCCACAACACTTAAATCATGCACACTAATCGACAAGCTGGGAAACTTTTTGATCATTGAAAGCGAAAAATCGCTCCATTGTACCTCGGCATTTAACTGATTATTAATTTCCTCCCTGGCTATCCTTTCTATTTTACCTTTAAAAAGTAATGGAATTACCAATAATATCAGAAAAATAACGCCCACCACGATGGCAAAGATTTTGATAAACTTTTTCATGCTTAATTTTGTCATTTAATAGTCAATTCAAAGTTAATGTTATTTACAATTTTACCAGCACAGATGTTTATATTTTAAACAGTAAACTCTTTAAGTATCCTTTAATTACAAAAGCTCCTCTTTCATACATCTGATATTTAGTATTCTAACCTAATAACACATCGAAATTAGATTTTTTAGCGACTATTTGAAATGAAACATTCATCTATTAGCATGAATAAAAAATAAATAATTACATTTGCTAAACCGGTTTAGTAAAAAGAGATGAAAATTTCAATCAGTCAAATAGCTCAATTAGCAGGCGTATCTAAAACAACTGTTTCCTTTGTTTTAAACGGACGAGGTGACGAAAAGAATATTAGTCAGGCTACTCAGGTAAAAATTTCAGAAATAGCAAAATCTCATCAATACCAGCCCAACCAATTAGCCCGCAGTCTAAGTCTGGGCAAATCAGAAACACTGGCCCTGGTTGTGCCGGATATCTCGAATCCCTTTTACGGCAAAATTGCTCGTTTTATTGAAAAATATGCCGAAGCCAAAGGATATAAAGTAATGATAGCTAGCACAGGTGAAGATATTTCCAAAGAACAAAATCTGTTGAAGAGTTTTAAGGCACGTCAAATAGATGGTATTGTGTTAGCATCAGCACAAAGAACCTGGACTGATGGGGCAACTTTAAATACTATACCCATAGTTTATTTCGACAGGATTTTTCAGGAACAGGAGTGTTCTTTTGTGGATATTGATAACCAAAATGCCACAGAGAAATTAACCAGTACATTAATAAATAAAACACATAAACGAATTGGTTTATTAACGCTTACCTCCTATCTGCCTAATATTAACCAGCGTTTAAAAGGTTATTATGGAGCATTAAAAAAAGCCTCTATGCAAATAGATCCAAAGCTGGTGATTGAGATAAACTACAACAACAAAAAAAAATATGTGCACAAGGCATTAGAACGTTTGCTTTATTTAAATGAACCAGTTACTGCTGTTGTGTTTCTAAATAATGTTTTAGCAGCTGAAGGCATCTGGGCCATCAACACTTATTGGCCAGAACTCAAAGATAAGATTGAGTTTGCCAGTTTCGATAACCTGGATCTTTTTGATTATTCAGCACCGAAAGTAATCTCAGTACTTCAACCAACAGAACAAATTGCCCAAAATTGCATCAATATGTTGTGCAGTCAAATTAAAGAAAATAAGATGGTAAAAGGTAGATGTATACGAACTAAACTCATAGAAAGATAATTTTCTTGCTCTACTAATAACTGGTTAAACGACCGCTTATATGACAAAATAAAAATGCAATGCTAACTATTTTACAAGTAACTCAAAATAAAAACAATGATTGATATTTTTTCAGACAAAAGATTAGTACTCACCCTCGATGCCGGAGGAACCAACTTTGTATTTAATGCCATTAAAGGGGGTAAAACCGTTTTAGAACCATATGGCACACCTGCCAACGGCGATAAGCTTGAACTATGCCTGAAGACCATGATAGATGGCTTTGAAAAAGTAAAAGCACAGCTAAACGAAGAACCAGTTGCCATCAGTTTTTCTTTTCCTGGTCCTGCTGATTACCCAAAAGGAATTATTGGTGATTTAGGAAATTTACCTGCTTTTCGAGGAGGAGTTGCCTTAGGAGATATGCTGAAAGAGCATTTTAACATCCCTGTCTTTATTCAAAACGATGGTGATTTATATGCATATGGAGAAGCCTTAGGGGGTATATTACCAGAAATAAATAAAGTATCGGATAAAAAATACAAAAACCTCATTGGCTTAACATTAGGTACAGGATTTGGCGCTGGTTTAGTTCATGATGGAATTTTAATAGCCGGAGACAATAGTATAGCAGCTGAAGTTTGGCTTATTTCAAATGCCATCTCACCCGAAAGAAATGCCGAAGAAGGCGTAAGTACTCGGGCGATTATTAACGCATATAATAGCAAGGTATCCAATCCTGATGAAACATTTATGCCTAAGGATATCTTTGAAATTGCTACCGGCACCAAAGATGGTGACAAAAATGCCGCTTTAAACGCTTTTAAAATATTTGGAACTCATTTAGGTGATGCCATTGCCAACCTGATTAATTTATTTGATGGATTAGTAGTTATTGGCGGAGGGCTTACTGGTGCTAGCAAACTCTATATGCCTGCGGTGATGGAGGTTTTGCATGGTAAATTCAAATGTGGACAAGACAGATTAGTACACCAGATTTTTTGTCTGGATATTGAAGAAGAGAAGAACGCTTTCTTTACTTCTTCGAGCAAAACAATAAAGGTACCCTTCTCTGAGAAGACTATTGCATATGATCCTGTACAAAAAGTTGGCATTGCAACAAGTAAAATTGATGCCAGCATGGCCATTTCACTGGGGGCTTATGCCTATGCTTTAAATAAATTGTAAAACCATACCTGCTTATTTATTAAATGCCACAATTATTTATTTGCTCTTTTTTAAACAGTTTGATAAACCAATTGGCAGTATATAAGTGGCATATTAGTATTAAAAATTTATACATATATAAAAATGTTACATCCATTAAAATTTAATCCCATCCTTAAAGAAATGCTTTGGGGAGGAAAAAAAATTCCATCCAACTTACAAATAGAGGTAAGTGCAGATGCTAAAATTGGTGAAAATTATGCTGTTTCCGGATTACCAAACGACATATCGCTTGTAAACGAAGGCAAATTAAAAGGAAAAAACCTGGCAGAATTGATTGAACAATACAAAGGTCAATTAATAGGTGAAAAGGTTTATGCAACTTTTGGCACTAAATTTCCTTTATTAATTAAATATATTGATGCCAATGATGATTTATCTATACAGGTACATCCTGATGATGCATTGGCAAAAATCAAACATGATTCTTTTGGTAAAACAGAGATGTGGTATGTGATTGAATCAGACGACGAAGCCAAACTTATTTCCGGATTTACAAAAAAAACAACAGCCCAAGAGTTTGAAGAGCTGCATCAGAGTGGCCGGATAATGGAATTAATGCAAAGTCATCCTACTCACGAAGGTGATACCTTCTTTATTCCTGCAGGTAAGGTTCATTCCATTGGAAAAGGAAACCTGATTGCTGAAATTCAGCAGACATCAGATATTACCTACAGAATATACGATTTTAACCGTACTGATAAGTTTGGTAATCCTCGTGAATTACATCATGAACTGGCTATGGATGCGATGAATTTTTCTGATGATGATGCCGGGAAAGTGAATTATAGTCTTTGCAATAATAAAACGGTAAATCTTGCTCAATGTCAATACTTTACTACAAACATACTGGAAGCAAACGAAACCATAAATAAAACCTACAAAGCCAATGATTCGTTTGTTATTTTAATGAACGTAGGAGGAAGTTGCGAAATTACTTCTTCAGACTATACCACTTCTTTGAATAATATGGAAGCCATTTTAATTCCGGCGTGTATAAATGATATCATTATTAAACCAACCAACAGCGTTAAGCTACTGGAAGTTTATATTTAATCATTAAATTACTACAATTCTTACAGAAAGTATTATTTCAAAATTTTCTGTAAGAATTTAATATATTTCTTTAATCTCTACTGATTTATCTTGGAAAATAAAGCGTTCTCCTACTGTTAAGTCTTGCATGGCTTTTCCCAAAGGTGATGCCAGAGATATTGAATAAAAAGAGCTATCCCTCACCTCTATCTTTCCTAAGGCCACAGCTATAAAGTATTGTCCTTGTTGAGTATGCACAACTGCACCAAATTCTACCTGCTGAAACTCCTTTTGGGTATTTATTTTAAGTACTTCATTTTTTAGGCGGAGTATGTTTTTTAACTGATTTTCATTTTTAGCAATTTCGATATGCATCATAGCCCTTCCTGTTTCATATTTATCTCCCGCGCTGCTCTTCGAGTCGCTATCTCTTGATTCCTTTGCCGAAAATATAGCTTCTTGAAGCATTTCTATTTTTTCATCCAATATTTCCACTATTCTGCGATGAAGCTCCTGTTTTAAACTACTTACATTATTCATTTCCTCTGCAAATATGATTACGAATTAAAAAAGCCCACCCTTGTATAAACAAGAGAAGGCTTTTCAAAGCTAATAAAACCAACCTTTATTGTAACAATTATTAAAATTTAATTTGTAAACCACCTAAATAACTACTACCTGTTTTATCGGTAAACATAAACTCCCTAGCTGTATCATTGTTAATATTTCTGGCATTCACGTATAATTTTAGCCATTTATTCATTTGATAGCTGGCTTTTAAATTACAAAGCATTTTAGCATCAATCACAATCCATTTAAAATCGTTTTCCACCGTATAAAATGTTTTTTGCTTGCTATAGGCATACAATGAAGTATTGAAGTTCCATTTTTTACTTGGTGCAAAATTAATATTTGCTCCTCCATAAAATTTAGGAGTATACTCGTGATCTATTGACAAATAAACCGGATTATTTTCTATATCATCTATAGCTTCATTTCCGGTTAATCCCTGATAATATAAATTACTATTTACCTCAAAATCATCAAGCGTGGTATGTTGATAAGTGGCAAATACAGAAGCATTAAACTTTTTATTTAAAACATATTTCAAACTTGCTGTCACGCCAATCTGTTCAGCTGATACAGTCTGATTCTGCACCATTTGTGTTTCAGCTGTAACCTCCCCTATCTCATCATCAATTGTTACACCTTCCTGATTATTCAAATCTGACTCATCCATATCAACATCATCACTCTCTAATTGGGAAAAATCATTTGATTTATTAAAGAATACAGAGATATCGGCCTGTAAATTACCCATCAATTTCTGACGCACACCTAATTCAAACATCTTCATTTCCTGTGGATCTAAATCTTTATTGCCCACATAATTAACAACTGACACATCGGTTGTTCCATCCTCAAGATTCTGTGTTTCTGTAATACTGGTTTTATTCATATAGGTATCTAACACAAAAGGACTTGTATTAGATTTTGAAGCAACAATTCTGAACAGCGTATTTTCCCCTGCTTTATACGACGATGAAAACTGATAACCTGTATAAGTACTTCCCGGTTCATAAAAGTAACCTTGCACCCAAGCTCCAACAATCCTTAATTTATCAAAAGCAGTGTAGTCTAAACGTAGACTTCCTTGTACTGTTCCCAATTCAACGGTACCATTTAATAAACCATTATTATCTTCTTGATCAATATAGTCTTCATCAGAATAACTAGCATAATTTGCATCTACACCCGGTCGTATTATTAAATTTTTATAGTTAAATTGATAGGCTAACTTACCATTCAATTCTGTATAATCATACTCATAACCCGGCAATCCATCCACCGCATTTAAATGTCCAAAAATACCAGAAACATGCCCATCAAATTTACCTGCCTGCATATTAATACTATTACTAAAAGTAGATGATTTACGGGTAGCAATAACAGACCCAATATCCATATATGATGTTTGAGCAGTAGAGTTTTGATAAGAACCTGAATAGTTTAAACTAAATTGCTCTGCAGGATGATAATCCACACTCAAATTTACTGCTCCTTGCTCTTTTGCTTCGGAATAATCATTACCTGTTGAAGAGGCATCAAAGTCAATTTCTGATTCTTCGTTGATTTCTCCCACTTCATCACCACTCACGTAACTATCAGTTTCCGGTATATAATAGGTATCCTGAAAACGATCCATTTGCTGGTAATTAGCCGATACCCTGACCCCAATTTTTTGCTTAGAATAAGATATTGAACCATAAGCTATTTTTGAGTTATGATTACCAGCCTGCACATCTACATGCGTATTTACACCTTCTTTGTCGCATGCTTTGGTAATAAAATGAATAACTCCGGATACTGCATTAGGTCCGTACAACGCTGAGGAAGGACCATAAATAATTTCTATTTTAGCAATATCTTCAATAGCTATAGGCAGGTTTTCCCAAAAAGTAGCTCCTAAGAAACTATTGTATACAGGTCTGTTATCTATCATTACTAAGGTAGTAGAATTTACAGAATTAGATATATCTGAACCTGGAGGTATATAATCATTTCCCCGAATGTGCACATCATAGTTTCCATTTGTTTTTTCCCGTACAATCAGTCCCGGAGCCAGCCTTAAGGCCTCTGGGATAGAACGGGATCCTGATTTTTGTAATTCATCATCTGTAATAACAAAGGTAGCCAATGGAGCATTAAACACATCCTCTTCCATTTTAGAAGCGGTAGACTGACTTGGGTTTAACAGCAAAGCATATAACTCTTCAATCGAGGATAACTTAAATTTTTTTACCAAAAGAATTAAATCCTCAAACGAAAACTGCAACAAATCATCCTGAGTAAGCTGTTTCATTTGTTCAAACGTTAATTCCTCTATATTCAGTTGTTTTATATTTTCCTGCGCATGAACCGATGAGAATAAAAGTGTAAGTATTAAAATAAATATTCCTTTTAAAGAACTGTATTGTATTTGTTTATATACTAATTTATTTTTCATTATTTATATAATTGATGTGTGTTCTTTTGTTTACTACTATTCTTTAATTATTCCTAAAGTCAAGAGCGAATTGGCTACCGACAGCTGATGTGATTTAATGTTACCTGGAAAAATCTCGAATTTTAAACCTTTTGTATTATCTAAAAAATTAATACCAACACCGGTAATACCCGGCTTATCCGATATTAATAAGACAGGTTTTGAGCTAAGTAATGTGCTTATTTCCTTAATCTTTGATGAAGATGAACGCGCCACATAAAGCACATGAATATCATCTACTTTGTTTGATGCAATATTAAACTCCTGTATGACAACTTTTTTTCCTGCAATTTTTTGTTTTTGCGCCAGACTATGCAGCTCATTATAAAGTTCCTTGGATCCCATTACACCAATAACAATATTATTATCGGATGATGTTGGCCAATCTATCCGTTTAATAATATTATATATAAATAAAGATTGAAACTTATAATTCTGAGCTGGAAGACATTGGTAAGCACCTAACAGTAAAGTTAGAATGATCAATGATTTTTTAAGCATATTTATTGTATTTCGGTTTTAAAGAATAAATTAAAAACAGGAATTCTTATTTTTAACAAGACAAACATCTTTAAAATCGAACACGTGAAAAATTTTAATCAATTATTGTGATCATTTCATCTACAAAACTCATTTTTATCTCCACCAAGAATAAAAAAAAGAATACCTAAAAATATATTATACCCTAACCGTAGGTGCCTGTAAAAAAATAAAATAACAATTTATTAAAAACACCACAAATGCTATTCTGTAGTATCTCTAAATTCGGATATATTTTTGAATATAAGTTGGATACACAAAATAGAATAGTACTAAAAAGCAGATAAGCGCGAAATCAATGATCAATAATAAAGTGACCTGCTAAAAAGTTAATTGAAGCATTGTTACTATTTTATGTCTTTCCGATTGCAACTCTTAACAAAGGCTTTATAATCACTTAAAATTACAATACCTGAAGTGTTTAAATAACATTATGCCAACAAGAAATACCGAACATAAAGATATACGGAAGCTAAAACAATAGAGACAAACATCAGTGGCAAACCCACCTTTAAATACTCTTTAAAGCTAAGGGGATGATCCGTTTTTTGAGTAAAACCGGCTACAATGATATTGGCTGCCGCGCCTATTAATGTGCCATTTCCTCCAAAGCACGCACCTAATGACAAAGCCCACCAGAGTGTTTCTACATTTTCACCAGCTGCCTCTCCCATATTTTCAATGACTGAAATCATGGTAGCTGTATATGGAATACTATTAATAAAAGTAGTGGAAATAGCCGACATCCATAATATAAGTTGTGATGCCCTATGGGCTTCCCCATCTGTAGCCAGAATCATTTGATCTGCTAAATAGGTAATGACCCCTGTTTTTTCGAGTCCCCCGACAATAACAAACAAACCTATGAAGAAAAATAAGGTAGGCCACTCCACATCCTTTAATATTTCTTCAGGATCTTCTTTGGTGATCATCATCAACAAAAAACCTCCTCCCAATGCTATGGAGGCCAGGTTTACATGATGAATATGATGGGTGATAAAAGCACCAATGATCAAGGCAAAAACAATTAAATTTTTAACCAAGAACTTCTTATCCTTGATCGCACGACTTTCATCGAATGCATTTATTTTTGTT
>JBFHKL010000054.1:0-17974 GCA_041595375.1 Saccharicrinis sp. | reverse complement strand
CGGGCTATCATATCAAGTTCAATTTCAGATGATATTGCTACATTATCATCAAACCTTGGCTTATAACATAAAGCACCCATACCCTTATCTCCAACGTAAACTATTCGATCCAATGGAGTTAGATTCTGGATATTTATTCCTTTCGATGCAAGGGAACGATCTAACAACAACCTTCCCCAACCATCAGGTAACGAATCGTTAAAAACGCCATACAGCCCATCAAAAGGTTCTGAACCAGCAGAATTGATTTCACTATTATAAGGCAGCTTAATTGGTGAAATATTGAGACCGCATTTCAAAAAATCAGCATTATAACGAAAATAGATAGTCCGATTATCCATTACCATTTCTCCCACCTCATAATTTTGGCCTTCAAGCTCCAGAGATACTAAAATATTTTTGATGTTTACCATAACAGCTTATTTACCTACTATTTAGTCGAAAAAAGATTCTCAATATTGCCTAAGTCTTCTTTGGGTTGGAAAACTGGTTTAAAATCTTCCAGTCTATCAAGAAGGTGAGCTAACTTAAGCAATGATTCCAAAGATATCTGTCCGGTAGTTTCAAAACGTTTTAAACTTCCTAAAGAGACACCAGATCGCTCTGCCATCTCTGATTGAGATATCTTTAATTGTTTACGCAAGGCTTTGTGGCGTTTAGCCAATTCCTTACCAATTTCATGAGGTGTTGGATTAATCGAATACATATAGCTAATATATTAGTCAAATATAGTCATATTTACACCATATAGCTAATATATTAACCACCATATTGCAAAATGGAATTTATTAAATTATATCTATTGGAGGCTTGAGGGCCTCAAAACGAAATTTGCTTCAATAGTACTTCTTGGATTTTTTCGGTAATTACAACCGAGGAAAATGTCCATCTATAAAACCTTCCATATATTTAAAAAGGAAAATCAGATAACTCTTCTTTAATAGGTAAAAATGGCATATCTTCTTCATTATTAGCAATAATACTATTCATATGAAAGAAATATTGACTCTCTGGCCTGTTTATAACATCAGCCAACTCCTTTAAATCATGGCGACACACCTCACCATTATGTTCTCCATTGGCTTCGGCAATAATATACCAATCCATAAATTCGCATAGCCTAACCAACACAGTCGTCCTAGAAGGAGCCCCAACATGAATAACAAAACATTCTCTCGTTTTTACATCCACCCAATAGTCTTTAATGCAAGGTTCATCTCAAAACTTTCCTTAGCTATGTCCTCATGGGTTCTTATAAGTCTTGCATTTGATGGCAAATGTAGCTCTCCTATATATTGTACTTCCTCAGGTTTTACAATTTTCGCCAACTCCTCATGTACTCTTTTATCAGACCAATGAACATTAATCTGTTTCTCATAAGAAGAAGCTCTTTCAATCAAAGCTTTAAATTCAACATTAAACTGAAACCTATAGGTAAGTGCAATTATATCATCAACGGCATAATTGATATTTTGCGCTACTTTTAAAACTTTTACAGCTGCAGTAACCATTGGTTCCGTCTTGAATAATGAATTATGAAAGACATTTTTATAAAGCTTCTTTAAGTCGCGTATTGGTCTTCCAATTTTTAAGTCACAATATGATTTTAGTAAAGCAATTGGATTTGTCAGTTCATGTTGATTCAATATTGAAACAACCTGCTCATCATTTAGAAATAAATCAGGCAAAACAAATCCTTTCAGCAACCAATCCAATTGATTTGAATGTAGATCATATAAATCGCAAAGATCAAATTGCGAATATGTTTTACATGGTTCATTTGAGTACATTTTCTCACTATTTAGTTTATAAAATCATAAACTTATTTACAATTGCTAACTGCCCTTTCCAACCTTTCTCTTAATTCATCCCTTAGCCAAGCAGGTTCTACTACTTTTAATCGGTCACTCATAGATTGAATTTCCATGATAAAATCATGAGTGATATGAATATTTAATTTAATCTTGCATTCCTGATCATTATCCTTTAACACCTCCTGAGAGTGATGCAAAGGCATTGATTTAATGTACTGCCCCTGAAAAGGAGTGAATGATATAACAACCTCTTCCGGTTCCTGACCATCATTGCAAATGATACCAAAGCTATGTTTATATTTTTCTTCAATATCAACATCCGACTTAAGCGATGCTTTTTGATTGCTTATCTCAAGCTTTGAAATACGGTCTAAACCGAAGCTTTTTACTACATCATTATCTTCCTCAATGGCCATTAAATACCACCGATGTTTATATTCCTTTAAAGCAATTGCATGCACAATCCTTTGTGTACTGGTCTCTTCATAAAACTTATGGTAATCAAACTTTACAACAAGGTTATTTTTAATCGCATGCACCATGCCATAAAGATTTTCTGTTCCTGCAGGTCTTCTTTTTTCAAAATGAACTGCGGACGAAAGGTTACTACTCAAATTAAAAACATTTAATGTATCAAATGCTTCTAGTAAACGGTTATGCACTTCGGAATTCTCATCATATTCGATATAGTAGACTTTCTGAGAAGGATCGTATTGAATATCTATTTTGTATATGGCTCTAATATCATCTCTATCCCTGATAAAGGTTCTTTCTGAAATAGTAAGATTGTACTCTTCCATTCGTCCTTGCTCATCCAGGTAATGATATATTTCTTTGAAGGATGCAGGTTTTCTTCTTAGTTTGTTAATGATAAGATTATATCTAAGTATCGACTCTCTTTTTGACATAGCATATAATATTAATATTTCTATAAAAGTACAGATTATCCACGTCAATTCATGTCGTAGTCTATTGGAATATATCTTCTACCATCCTTTCAAAAGGTTCATAAGCTGTGATTATATACACATGTATTTCTTTTTCATCAATCTCAATAGCTGTTTTAAGGGTTTTATTAGGAAAGACAGCAATATTAATTTTTGAGTCATCTTGGCAACCACTATTAATCATTTCAACGATGACCTTTTCCATATCTCTATATTCGGCTGCTTGTATGTAATTTTGTGATCTGACCGCCGCAATTTTTTCTTGCTTAATAACTTGCAGTTTCTCCATATTATTCATTTGGCGATAGGTTTTTATAAAATCTTTATCGCCGTTAAAATAATGCTTTGAAAAAGTGATTTGTCTGACTTCATCAAGAGATAAGTGCAGAATGACATCTATTTTCTTTTGCCTTAATTCTTTTGTCAGCCTTGCAATACTTTCTGTTAATGGATTAGTGCTAAAGTTTTCAAACGATAGGCCAATAAGTAGCTCTAATTCTGAAATTTCTTTATGCAATGGATGAATACCTGTATAAGTTGGATGATTGTAAGTCATAAGCATTAAAATTTAATTTAACGCAAAGAAAAACCTGTGCCTTGCCAGGGTATGTCGGACTCTTAAATTAAAAATACTTTTTAGGTCGGACATATATTGGCGGTATATACATTTACTTTTATTTGTATAAATAGAATGAAAACTTAAATATCATTGTATGAAAGAACACAAAATAATAAAAGACAAATTCAAATGGATTCCAGCCCACCAACGCAAATCTCGTTTTGGAGGAGCTGTGTCGTCAAAGGTAGATACTCGCAAACCTCTTTTGTGGCTTGCTCGTGATGGCGAGGAATTATTTTTAGTGAATGAATCAAACGAAACATTAAAGCTAGTTACGAGCAAAACAGGCGGCTTCTTCACTAACGATGATAATACCTATCCCATATCAAGTGATGAGCATTATTTATACAAGGACATAGAGCATGGAGTAGCCGTGAAATTAGATAAATTTGATCCTGTTTACGATAATGATTATATAATTCAAGTTAACTTCAGTATTATATCAAAGGATTTAGGTAACAGAGAGTTTGCAACTCCTCCTAACAAAGGAGAAATTGGTGAAATGGTTATTTTGTGGGATACTGGCGAATTAGGTAAACATGTAGTAGAAAGAAATATCTAAAACGTACACCTCATAACTTTTTTAGGACCAACAGGATATAAAAATAGGTGACCTTAAATCACCTATATCTATAAGCTTTAAGCTATTTCATTTTGAACAACCAACATTCCCTCCAATTCTTTTATCATCTGCTTATCAGGCTTGCTAAAATAAACACCTGCATTACCTTCTTTACGACAGCCTCTCACATATACATAGATAATACCTCCAAAATGTTTGTCGTAATCAAAATCAGGCATGCAGTTTTGTAAATATAGCTTTGTGGCAACTGTGTAAATTAAGTATTGCAAATGATAGTTACTCTCTTGCATAGCAAGCTCCAACTTATCTGGCGCATAATATTCCAGAGAGTTGCCTAAGTAATTTGATTTCCAATCGAGAATATAAAATTTGCCATTGTGCTCAAATAGCAAATCAATAAAACCAGTCATCATCCCTTGAATTTCACCCTCTCTTTCTAAATTGATATGTGGAACAAGACGATGTAGTTTTCCTGTCGAAAAATTACTCATCTTAAAACTGAATCCCATTTCCGGAAGCTTGTTTGCTTCCTCTATTTGAGATAAGACAAACGGTTTATCTGCAGGAAGCACTGAGTTTAGAACATGGCTTAACATTTTTGAAATATTCGTCTCCAAATCATCATCTTTAGAACTAAAAACAGATGTATAACGATTCAATGCTTTTTCAATTTCTACACTAAAATCATTCGCAGTAAAATCAATATTCTCAAAAAGATAGTGCATAAAATTCCCCGCCATTGCTCCCTTGGGGAATTCATCAAAAATAAATCGATCATATTCATCGCTAAGCTCAATGGGTTCCGGTTTTTCGTGTGGTTCATATTTTGATAGCATACTAAAGCTATAATTACTCCATTGGCTATCTATGTCAGACTCAGAGAAGCTTTTAGGGGTTTTATTTAAGGTCGCCTTTTTTTCGTTATAACGTCTCTTATCGCTTTCAAGGTTTTCCTTGTACACAAAATGATTCTGTGCAATAGCTCCGTCAACAAATGCTTTTATACCACATTTATCCTTAGGTTTATGAATAATAATTCCTTTATAAACTGCCCTAGTCAGTGCCACATAAATCAAACGTCTGTTTTCCCGCTCTGCTTGCTCCGAATATAAACGAAGAGTTTCGTCTGTTACTTCAGCTGAAAAACAATACCTATCCAGTTTAGGGTCTTTGTATTCAATAAAGTCCCACTTGTTATTGTGCTCTGATTTTAAATCCAGATAAGGAGCAATCACAATATTGTAAGCCAACCCCTTACTTTTATGAATGGTTACAATTTTAACGGCATCCTCATCATTTTCTAATCGTTGTGTATATTCTCCACTTTCTTCTGCACCTGCAATGGCAAATTCCAGCCAATGAATCAGCTCCTTAGGTGAAGACTTGGATTGATTTTCTTTGTTATGTAGTATCTCATTTATTTGCAACAGGTTGGTTATAATTCGTTCGGCATCTGTTGGAATCCGTACTTGAATATGATCCAAAGTATTGTATCTGCTCATAAAGGCGTTTATCGCACTAAAAACGCCCCTACTGGTCCAGGTTTGATTTAATTCCCTAAAGAATTCAATGTCTGACTCTATATCCAGCTTCAACAAATCATCCTTAGTTTTATTGGTCAAATAAGTGAGTAAAACCCGATTAATGGTATTTGTATTGGGCTCAAACATGGCTTTTAGTAAATACAACAACAAAGTACTTTCGTTACTTTCCATTACACGACTATCATCAATGGTAATGGCAGGAATATTTGCCCTGTTTAGGCAGTTCTTAATTTCTCTGCCTTTATTGTTTGCTCTCACCAGAATTCCAATATCTGAAGGCCTTACCCTTCTACCTTCAATTTGATAATTCCCTATTAATAAGTCCTTAACCTGGTTAATAGTTTGCTCTACAAGCTGATCATTATTTTTGCACTCATAAATTGAAAGGGGATCGTCAATCTCTCCTTCATTCTTAATCTCGTTTAAATCCCTGCCTGCACTTACTATTTCATAGCCAATTCGATGATCATGAAACGGATTATCGATACTTGTAAATAACTTATTCATCGCATCATTATAAGCTGCTGTAGAACGAAAGTTCTTACTCATGGTATAGGAAGCATCAACTTTTGTGGCTGCTTCCAAGTAGGTATCCAAATCGGTACCTTTAAAACTATAAATAGACTGTTTTGGATCGCCTATATAAAACAGAATAGCATGTTGATTAAAAAAAGTATCGAATATCTCATACTGCTTCTGATCGGTATCCTGGAACTCATCAATAAAAACAGCTTTATATTTTTTTCGAACTGCAGCCTGCAATGATTCTGAAGAGATGGCTTGATGAAGCTTATTTATCAGATCATCAAAAGAAAAAAGACCTTGTTCCTGTTTCTTCTCTTGAATTAATTCATCACAATAAGGTATGGCTTCTCCAAATAAATAATTGATACAATCTTGCCCAACATTACCAGCATTACTTGCAATTTCCTCCACATCAAGTGCTATTTGTAATAAGGTTGGAAATTTATTTTCTACATATTTGGCACTTTGCTTTTCGATAAGCTTATGTCTGAATGCTTCAGCATCCTCAATCAAATCAGCAAAGGCATTAAACGCATGTCCCTTCTCTCCAATATTGCTCAATGTACGTTCTGGGGAATCTGAAAACTCATTATCAAACTGAGCCAAAGCATTTTGATAATCTTTTTCGTATTCTTTCGTCATCGACCAAAAGTCGTTTACAGAACGATCGGTTTTATAGATAAATTTCTTACCCCTTTTGGCCTTCGACACTACGTTGACCAATTGATTTTTAGAAAGACCATTTTTCAATAAAAATGTCAATAATTCACTACTCTGCGTAGTTATATTTTTTCGCCAATATTCATTGACTGCTTCGTTAATTAAAGCTGCTTCATCCTCAATGATCTCACTATTAAAAGCCTGCCCTGTTTCAAAAGCAAATTCGTTTAAGGTCAGCTGGCAAAAACTATGAATGGTAAATATAGCAGTCTCATCTAATTGTCTCCGGGCTTTCATTAAAAGTGCCAATACCTCTTCTTTATCAGAATGCTGAATGCCATTGTCAACAATTTTCTGAATAGTTTTATCAATCTCCGCTCCCTGACTCGCATACGAATACGCTTCACGAATAAAATTTCGGATACGCACTTCTAACTCTGCAACCGCTGCCTTGGTGAAGGTAACCATCAGGATTTCTTTTAACTCGATTTTCTTTTCTATAACCAGGCGAATAACCAAAATAGCAATAGAATATGTTTTGCCTGTTCCGGCGCTGGCTTCAATTAAGTTAGAGCCATTTAAGGCTACCTTTGTTACATCAAAATTAGTTTTAGCCATGGTTATAATGTTGAAATTAGGGGACTTAATTTATTAAACAGTAACTTACTTACTTGCATAAAAATATCATGTAATCGCTCTAACGTCTGCTTTTGTTGATCACTTAACAATTCTTTTTCCGTTAAGAGAAGCTCAAAATATCCTTCCTCAACTTCTTTCTCTATGTATTCACTCGGATATATAATTTCGCCATAAGCAACCGTTCGCCAAAAATCATTGATTGATTTTTGCAACGCTTCCTCTGCATCCATTCCTTTATCCGTATCGTATAATCTATTTATTAAACTTAGCCCCGCCTGAGGAACGAATGGAATAATTTCTTTATGACCTAGTTTATAAAAAGTGAGCAACTTACTTAGTATGTCTTTTGCTTCTTCTGCATTAATAAAATCTTCATCCAACGTAAATTTATAAGGCACACTTATAAATTCAGATTTGGCGTTTGGGTTGCTTACTTTATAGGCCAGATGCTGCATAAATAAGTCTACCAAATATTTAGGCTGACTATGTACCCCTGATACGTTATAATGTACCTGACCCTCTTCAAATATATTTGAGATTTTACCTTTTACCACACTATCCCCAATTTTTAAGGATATAGCTTCCTGTTTGGCTTCCCCGTTTACATGTTTTGAATACTCACTTTTCAAACTATCAATGACTTCCTTCTCTACACTTACTTCTGCCTCTGCCATGTTGGCTAATTGAATGAAACCATCATTCTTTCTTCGTTTAAGATAAGCCTCCTCCTTTTCTTCAGATAATTGAACCAAATCATTTTTCAAAGACCAAAGTTGAAGATGATCTAATTCAAAAGTTTCTTCTTCAGGTAATAAAATAGCTTCATCAGAATAATAAATTCGCAAGGTTTTATTGTAATACCATTTAAAAGGATCTTTATAGAAACTAATCAGGTCGTTTAAACTGATTTCATCAAAATTAAGCGAGGCTTCTTCTTTCGCAGAGTTAGTCGTTACAACTACTGAAGTTTCAGTCTCAACTGCCTGTCCTAAATAGGTAAAAAACTTATCGCCTTCAAAATAGAGTTTACTGGATGCGTGCAGAGGGTGTTTGTATTTAATTTTATCCGCAAACCAAAGCTTATTACCAGTTCCTGTAATCATATAATCTTCCAACTCCTCAATTAATAAAGAAGGGGGTATCTCCGTATTATCTTTGATGCTCGAACCTATATAACTTAGGTAAAGTTGTTCTTTTGCAGATAGTAATATTTCTAAAAACAGGTGCTTATCATTATCCTTAATATTCCTGTCGTTAGCCATTGGTTCAATAGCCATTAAGTCAAATCCTAAGGCTTTTTGCTGGCGAGGAAACTCATCGGCATTTAACCCCAGTACTGCAATATGTTTAAACGGCACCGATCGAACCGTCATCATGGAGCTGAAGGTCACCAATCCACTTGTGTAAACACTGTTGATGGTTTCTGAAGTAAGCAAATTCATTAAACCCTCCTGAAATACACGGAAAGAAATGCGCTCATTCATTTCTTTAGTTACCGAACTTAAGTTCTCCAGTTTCTTATAGATATAGTCAAGTTCCTCGCTATATATTTTATCCAGTTCTCTATCATCTGAATATTTCAACCCAAATAAATCAGGAAATATCTGATGAAACAAGAAATCGTTCCATTCTATAATGGATTTTTCGCCTAAGGATTGCTTATATAAATCAAATACTACATCAGCAAAGGCCTTTATTTTAAAAATGGTTAAGGCCTCATTACCTTCTAGGGCATCACAAGTAAACAAGTCAGTACCCTCAAAAGTATACTCTGCACCTCCTTTTATGGCATAACCCAATATCATTTTTTTAAGGCCATGCTTCCAGCTATACAAGTAGGTATCATCCTCCATATTTCCTTCAATACCAAAACGAATGTTGGCATCAGTAATAATTTCCCGAACCAATTCCACATCTGTGATATCGAAGCATTTGCGAACAGCCTTAAAATCAAACAACTGCAACACATTCTCGGCTTTAAAATTGGAATGTTGCAGATTTACAAATAGTTCCAATGCCTTAATTAATGAATCCCCTTCAGAGTAGGACTGATCGCAAATCATGTAAGGAATTTTCTTTGGCGCATTATCGAATACAGCTTTAATCAGCGGTGCATAAAGATTTACATCCGTCATTTGAACTGACACCTCACTACCTTTCAATTTGGGGTTCTTCTCAAATTCATTTAAAAGGTGATTATACAAGGCCTCTACCTCTCGAACAGGTGAATAGGATGATGCAATTTGTAGCGAACCATCCATCTTAGCAGTATCGTATTGCTGAATACCTTTGTGATGGTTATGCAATATATCATTCTGAATAGTCGATAACAAGCTATTGCTTTCAGTTTCAATAAAACGCTGATGTGCATCCTCCATAGGAAATAAATGATGCAGGTTAACCAGCAAGCCCTTACAACTACCCAATAAACCATTTTCCTGGTAAGGAGATATATCCTGATACCAGTCATCACCCATAACCGGACTGGTCAGATATATAGAAACATCTATTATAGATGCTAATTTTTGATATATCTCCCAGTGATAAGTAGATAACACAGCTATGCCAAAGAGATGAATTTGGGGATAATGCTGTTTTAATTCAGCCTGAAATTCATCTGACTGAAGTTTCTGCATCAAACTATTTTTCAGCTGAAGTTGATCATATCGCCCCTTACTCTCTGATTTCAGTTTCTGCCAAAGCCACCTTTGCCAGGCTTCTTGTTTGTGAAAATCCTCATCAGAAACCAACTCAATCCTAGCATTATTATTCCATGCTTCTATAATATTTGGCCTATAAACCTGATATTGGTCGAATAAATCAGCTATTTTTCCCGCTAATTGTATTCGCTTAATATCATCTGCTACATAATAATTATAAACTGTAGGAAACAGCTCTATAAATTCGAAATCATTTAGGTAAGTAAAAACTTTCCACTTTATATTTTCAGTAGAAAAATAGCTATTGCCATAATTCACCACTAGTTGATTTACTTTGCCGAGAAAAGCATCCGGACTGGAAAACTCATAATTAGCAAATATTTTATTTTTCGAAGCCGTTTCTCGTATCAACCACTTTTTCACCCCTTCGGCTTGTGCAATAATATGGGAAATTTGACTCCATTTAGTTTTATGCTTTATAGCTTCACTAAAAACTGCAGATAACTCCTCAATACTGTTTGATGAATAGATATGTAATGCCACCTTTTCTTACTTATTAAGATTTATAAAACGATAAGTTATACCCGAAGCCCTTTCAACCTGCTTGGCAACGCCAGCCTTTAACACTTCATTGGACGAAAAGATAATAGCTCGCTCTTTTGCTCGGGTAATAGCCGTATAAATCAGCTCTCGTGTCAGTAATGGCGTATTTTCATCATCAGGTAATACAATGCCCACATGCTTAAACTCAGAGCCCTGACTTTTATGGATGGTCATGGCAAATACAGTCGTAAACTCCGATAAATATGTTGTTGAAATAGCCCGAAATCCCTTTACTTCATCTCCATCTTCAAAATAAGCCACCAACTTATCCGTTAATACATCTTTCCTTATCAATCCAATATCACCATTAAATAAGTTATACTCCTTATTATTCTGGGTAATCATGATGGGCTGATTTTCGTAAAAGGTATTTGTTGGCTTTAACAATCCTTCTTCGGCAAGATAGGAACTGACCCTATTATTGTAATGTTGTACTCCATATCGTCCGGAGCGAACTGCACATAAAAAACGAACCTGATTTAAATTTGTCAATGCCTTTAAGATATCTTCTTCTTCAATATAGGCCTTAAATCCATCCATCAAATCTGTTAAGTCCTTCGATTCATAATCATTACAGACTTTTACATATTGACCTTCTTGAGGTACTGGTTTTGTAATGATTTCATCCGTTAAAGTACCATTGATCACAGCATGACTAAACTCTCCAATCCCTTCTGTACTTTTAAAACGCCAACTTTTCTTTAGTTCTATGATATGCTGCTGCAATGGATTATTGATTGGTTCCTGAAGTATATAATCATTACTTAATCCAGCTTCTTTATCTGTAATGTAAGAATTGATAAGCTCCGCTCGTTCCTTGCTTAGTTTATTCATCGTGCCTTTTTGTGTCAGACAGATATCGCCAAAAATACTGCCCGCTTCCACCGAAGCCAATTGGTCTTTATCTCCTAGCATAATGAGTTTCGAATCAGACTTTATGGCGTTTAGCAACTTGGCCATCATACTTGCCCCAATCATACTGCTTTCATCTACAATAACCACATCATAATCCAGTGGATTATCTTCATCATGCTTAAAATAATGTGTCCCCGGTCGATAGCCCAATAAACGGTGCAAGGTGCTTGTTTGTAACTTATTGAAGTTTAGCATATCGTCATTCAACTCACGTATCAGTCTATCATTCCCATTTTCTCCCCGAATAACTGCTGCCATTAATGATTCTTTCATTCGGGCTGCTGCTTTCCCGGTGGGTGCAGCCAGTGCTATTTTTATATCGGGTTTGATAGTATATAAGATGGCCAATAACTTAGCTACAGCTGTTGTTTTTCCGGTTCCAGGACCTCCTGTTATAATAGAAAAATTAGAAAGCATGGCTGTTATCGCTCCTACCAATTGCCAATTGATATTTTCTTCTACAGTAAATTCATTATAAACCTTATGATCTGAGAATAAATCCAACATAAAATCCTTATGTTGGATTAAAAGTTCTTCCTTGAATTCAGAATCATGCTCCTGATCAATCATCTGCTCAATCTTATTAATGATTTCCGATTCGTAACTAAAATAGCGCTGAAGATATAAATTACCCTTATGTAGAATAAATGGTTGAACTTTATCCAAACTTTCACTTACAAACGAACTTTTTCTCACTGCCTCAATATCTATCGCTGCAAGCTTATTCTCCTGAGATTCATCCTCGCTGAGCTTAATATTATAATTTTCTATATTTAAACAGGTATGTCCTTCTTCCAATTTTTGAGAAACAGCATATGCGGCTGCCTCCAACTGCTCATCTTTAAAGAAGGAAGCAAATTCCTTATGAACATCTATAGTGTGTGGCATAGTTATTATTCTTTCGAAAAATCTTAAAAGTACATTTTTAACTTAAAATATAATTGGAGCTGCTTAGCTATTTTTAACAAAATGTCATTATATCTCTTTTATATTGCATAAAATTAATTGGAGCCTCAGACAAAATAGGTCTGCCGCGCCGCTTTTTATTATCTCACGAATAAAATTCATGGATAGATAATTGCGAGGACAGCATTTGGCACTTTACCAACAATCATAGATTCATTGCTCTTATTTTATAACCGAAACAATAAGTCTAATGCAAGTAGTTTTATCAAATCCGTCCTCCAAAAGGCATTCAATTCTGAACATTTTTCACCATACTTAAAGCCATTACTAATAAAGAGAATGTAATATTCAACTACTCTCAATATGAGAAAAATGAAGTAATGCAGCGGCTTGTATCTCCCTTGGGCTTATAGGTTTCTGGTATTTGATTGCTTTTGATGATAAAGGCATGAGAACAATTGAACTGGACAGGATAGATGGCTTGACTCTTTCATCAGATTTACCATCTTTATCTGTAGTAAATTACTCCAAAAGCTCACCATAAAGGCTTTGGCTAAACTAGCTTGTAGTAAGTTTCTATTTATTCTTTTAGACCCTTGTATTTTGCCTCTATAACATCTGCTTTGGCAAGAACACTTTCTAATATACGAACGATTTCGGGGTGTTCTTCAGATGATGGCAAACCTATAACGCAGTTTCTAACACTTTCTGCAGCCAAAATAGGTTGCAAATAACCATTATCAAATTCTTTATATATTTTCTTGCTATTGGACTAACTAAATATAAGGACTTGAGAGCAATTAAATAAACCATCATCCTAAACTTTTTATCAATAGTAGAATAAGACCTAACAGGATTTTAAAACTTGTTAGGTATCACAATATGTCAAAGCTAACTACCCCACACCTGCGTTCTCGTTTATCTGATCCATAATATAAATGATCTTACCCACCTCAGCATCATCAAAAATGCCAAATAATCCTTGATCGTTAATATCGGTAAATGGTGATTGAAAGAACATCTTCATTTAAAGTGTACCATTCACGGTTAAACAGGCGATAATGTTTTGAATAAAAATCATTTGATCAGCTCAGGAAATAACGGTGATGTTGCCCCTGCCTTATGCCAGAACAACAGAAGTTTGAATTCAAAAGAACATGGAAAAATTAAGGATTTGTATTAAAACATATCATGATAGAGTAAATATCGCATATCACGATATGCAATATTTACCACTATTTTTTTTCATTAATCTGTTCCCCAACCTAGGTGCTGAGTTAGCTAATTATGAAAAAGCCTATTATAACTCCAATGGACAACTGAGCAGCGCAACTGAAAATTTTCTGTCCATTGCTTCTATCAATAATCCCTTAGTCCCTTTTCAATATATTCAAGCTGCCATATTTTAAATAATAAAGGGTCATTTGGTGCGCATAAGGGTTCGTGAGTAGTTAATAATTTAATTTTACTTTGCTGATCGGTGGAAATATGTGATTCTCTTAGAACTATTTTTTCATTGAAATTGTAATTATTCAAATTGGATTGTAAATGCGAGGAATTTGTTAATTCCGACTTACTCAATGAGAGTTTTAGCGTTTTATATGTAAGTGTATCGCCAGTGTTTTCGCGAATATATCCATTGGGTGTTACATGTGCATATGGAGCCAATATTTTTGCTATTGTATTTCTATATCCTGCCTTTTGAAATCGATTTTTAAAATGAAAAGAACAATAGTTTATGCCTATTTCAATGCTATTTTCTCTAGCATAATTGATTATTTCGAGAGCTGTAAGTTCCGACTCCAGAACCAATGGTCGTTCTGCGTTAATTATGGTATAGCCACGCTTTATTAGTTTGTCTGCATTATGTGGTGTCAAGCGCATTTGGTGGAGGTTCATATTGGTGACTCCAGCTTTCACTAACTCTGGGAGCAAGTTTTTTATGGTGTCCAATTCCTCAGGAACAGCAGGTATTTCAATTGTAATATTCGGAATTAAACCAGTGGCCAGCTTCACCTTATCTATGCTAAAGCCAGTAGCGCCAATATCAAACCTTATTTCATTTAATCCATGCTGAGCTAGTTTCTTTAGCTTTTCTGTATCTGCTAAAATACCATTTGTATACATCCAAATATACACTTCCTTGTTGCATATTTTTCTTACCGCTTTTAAATAGTCAAGTGTGCGATCAAAAAATAGCAAGGGTTCACCTCCACTAAAACTAACACCTTCAAAAGCAAAATCTTTTACATACTCTGCATAGGCTATAGGATCGTCAAAATCTAAACCCTGTGTTGATGGCCGTTCATCTTGTAATTGTGATGCTGGACAATAGAAGCAGGTAGCGTTGCATTTGTTAGTTATAAACAAACAACTCCACTTCCCTGATCCACAAATGGAACATCCTTTAGATATTTGATTATAGTAAGGTTTGGTGTCTTTAAAAAGAGTACTTGTACCAATTTCCTTTAATAGATTATCTCTAATTGTTTGATAATCTACAGATTCGTAGGGATTAAGCCAATTGATAAGTGGCCATTTTGCAAATTCGACTTTGTTATTGTTTACAAGCGAGTTTAACCAATAGTAATATGCCTCCATCTTAAAATATCATTAGTTGTAAAATGAATAATGACACAGAAACTTACCAAGGAAGGTGTATCGAAGGGATTATAGTTGGGAGGAGATATAAAGAAAAATGAGTGATTTTTTCTTAATAAAAGCGCACAAAGTACTTTCTCTAGGGATTCTTTAGTGGTTTATGATCCGCCAAATGTAATGAAAGATATTACACTTGAGATCTTGTTACATCATATTTAGTTGAAAAATTGGATATTCTTGACCATGCTGACCCCCTTTCCTGAAGCTGGTTAATGTGAAGTTTTAACATGACATTCCGGCGGATGTTGACCCCCTTAAAAAGAGATTGAGGAAAAAGTAAGCTTCTGGAGCAAAAAAAACGGAGCATATTGACCCCTCTCAGCAACAAAAGCGTTTCAAAAAACGGAGCATGTTGACCCCCTTGGATTTAGGTTTAGATTAATTAGTAGCCAAAACTACTAATTGATACTGATTATGGCAGGAAAACCTAAAAGAATGAGCCAAGTAAAACAAATACTACAATTACACAGTCAGGGGTGCGGAAATAAGGCCATAGCCCGCAATTTAGGCATAAGTAAAAACACGGTTAAAAGTTATCTGGGTAAATACCGTAGTTCCAAATTAAGCCTTGCCACCCTTTTGAAAATGGAAGACCATGCTTTGGAAAAGATCTTCCATCCGGGTAATCCGGCATATAAAGACGATCGCTTTGAAGAGCTCAAAGGTAGACTAGAATATTTTGAGGCAGAACTTAAAAAGCCCGGAGTAACCAAGCAGTTATTGTGGGAAGAATATCGTCTGGCCAATCCCACAGGATACAGTTTAAGTCAGTTTAGTTTCCATTTAGCCCAACACCTGCTAACCAAGAATCCATCGATGGTACTGCAACATGAACCTGGAGAAAAACTGTTTGTGGACTTTGCAGGCAAAAAACTATCATACGTTGATGTTACAACCGGAGAAGTTATCGAGTGTCAGGTTTTTGTGGCCTGCTTACCATACTCTGATTACAGCTTTTGTATGGCAGTGCCCAGTCAGCGTATTGATGACTTTATTTATGCCCTCACATGCTGTTTGCAGAGTTTGGGCGGAGCCCCTAAGGTTCTGGTTCCGGACAATCTTAAATCTGCTGTCATAAAAGCCAATAGGTATGAACCGACCATTAATCAGGCCTTGGAAGATTTTGCCAACCATTACAATATGGCTGTAGTTCCTGCCAGAGCCAGAAAACCAAAGGATAAAGCATTGGTTGAAAATCAGGTAAAGCTTATCTACAATCGAGTATATGCCCGCATCCGCCATCAACAGTTCTTTTCGCTTTCAGAGCTTAATAAGGCCATCAAAGAATACACCCTCAAACACAACCAAACCCGCATGCAAAAGCGTGATTATTGCAGAGAAGAACATTTTTTATCAAACGAAAAGTTTTTGCTTCAGCAGCTGCCAAAGGAGTCTTTTGAAACAAAGTATTACAAGGAATATAAACTGGCCCAGAACAACCATATTTACCTTGGAGAGGATAAGCACTATTACAGTGCTCCCTATCAATACATAGGCAAAAAGCTAAAAGTTGTATACACCCGTTCAATGGTGCGTATTTTTCATCAATATAAGCTCATAGCAGTGCATAAACGGGAGTTTTCAAAAGGCACATATACTACAGATAAAGAGCATTTATGTTCCACACATCAGCATTATTTAAACCGAAGTCCTGAGTATTATAAAAACAAGGCTACAAAGCTATCTGCAACGCTGGGACGACTGGTAGAGATGATTTTTACCCAGAAGAAATATCCCGAACAGCTTTATCGAAGCTGCGATGGTTTATTTAGTTTATGCAGAAACATCCCTGAAGATACCTTTAATAAAGCCTGCCAAATAGCCATTGAAAACCAAAACTTCAGTTACGGTTTTGTGATGAATATTATCAAAAACAAGATGACCGAATATACCCAGGATGAACCGGATAAAAACCTGCCAAAGCACAATAATATCAGAGGAAAAGAATATTACAATAATCAATTATCATTTAAAATTTAAAATAATGGAGAATATCGAAAATCAATTATCGCAGTTGCGCCTTTTGGGTTTTAAAAGAGGCTGGACTGCTCTTTTGGAAACCCGTAAAAACAATGACTTGTCATTAAACGAAGGCCTTGAAATACTCTTGCAGGCTGAACTACAAGACCGGGAGAACAGGCGCTTTGACAGACTCAAAAAAACAGCCCGATTCAGATATCAGGCCTCGTTGGAGGAGTTAAAGTATGATGCTTCCAGGGGCTTGAACAAATCATTGATAACCGCATTAGCTACAGGTGATTATATCTCTAACGGAGAATCTGTGTTAATCACCGGTGCTACCGGATGCGGCAAAAGCTTTATATCCTCTGCATTAGGACATCATGCCTGTGCCCAAGGGTTTAAAGTGACTTACTTCAATGTGCAGAAATTACTTCAGCAAACAAAAATGGCTCGCGTCGAAGGGACAATCTACCAGTTAATGAGTAAGATATCAAAAGCTAACTTGCTTATTCTTGATGATTTTGGGTTAACACATCTGGAAAAACAGCATCAAATGGATTTAATGGAAATTATCGAAGACAGACACGCACGAGCAGCAACTATTATTGTTAGTCAATTACCTGTTGCCAGCTGGTTTGACATCATAGGAGAAGCCACCATTGCTGATGCCATACTAGATCGATTGGTACACACCTCACATCGCATTGAACTCAAAGGAGAAAGTTTAAGAAAAAAAATGTAATTTTGTCATACTATCCATTTTTAGTAACCCAAATCCAAGGGGGGGTCAATATGACCGGAATGGGGGGTCAACATCACCGGAATATCTATATTTTACTTCACTACGTAATTAACAGGATTAGAAATAGTTAATTCAAATCCAAAAATAACTTTTTGCGCAGTTGTGAAGATGAATAATATAAAGCGTAGAATATT
>JBFHKL010000053.1:0-18053 GCA_041595375.1 Saccharicrinis sp. | reverse complement strand
TGGCCAATTCTAAGAATCCATTCAAGTCAGGTAAAGAGCCATCAGCATTACGGGGATAACTTAAACCCGTAGAATCAATACTTATAAAATCAGCATCTGTTACTGTAACATCTGTATCCCATGTGTTATGGGAGCCTGTGTATAATGCAGTTGATTTTATAAATGTTTCTCCTGTTTCATTGTCATAAGAGATATTGTTGCGGTAAATCCTCCTTAACTCCCTAGCGTCTGTATCGTCAGTATTATAAATACAAAAACCCTTAGATTGTTTAGTATCGTTAGGGAAATACCCATTATGGTAAGCGATATTATTATACACCTCGAAAGCTCCGCATTCATAACCTTGATCATTAGAGGTGAATCCATAATACATATTGTATGCCGCAATACAGTTATTATAGACTCTGTTTACTACATCTTCGTCAATTGTAGAGACCCATCCCATTTTGAAACCATGTCCACCACCTTCTAGTTGGCCATTTTTGAAAGACCAACAGCCTTCGTATACTGTTTTGCCAATCGATCCTGTTGAAAATCCTTGGTCCCCACAATTCCAAGCTCTACAATTTATATAAGATACAGTACTTTTTGTATTAGATCTGTTTCCATCAAGAAATCCAGTTCCATCATTTCCAGGAACAGGATTACTCACCGGCACTGTAGTTAAAGAATCACAACAATTCCAGGCGTCACAATTAATAAAGTAGGTATTATCACAGTTATCTGTTTTAAAACCACCACCGTGTATATTATAAACATTGCAATTTTCAACAATGATATGATCTCCACCAAACTGCCATGCCTTACATTCATCGGTTCCATCAGTTTGCCAAACATTTCTCACTGTTAGGCCTTTAAAGTGAATGTAATTAATGTCTTTAGTGTATAAAGGATATACCAATGTAGTGTTTGTAGAAACAATATTTTTACAATCTAATATAGGGTTTTCTCCAGGGTAGTTAAAGTAGTGTATATAATTGCCATCACTACCGTCTCTAGTACATCTCCATCCATAGCCCCCATCTATATCGGTATAGTAATAAACTCCACCTCTAAAATAAACAGTATCCCCCGGCTGAACATTAGAGTTGTTAAATGCTTCTTCCCATGTGGCCCATGGATCATTAAAAGAGCCGCTTCCGCTATCATCTCCGTCAGGAGCTACATAATAAACAGATTGTCCCCAGCTTGTATGAGTGCATATGACTAAAATAAATAGCCAAACAAATTTTAAATAGCGTTGGCTATTTAAGTGTAAATTTTGCGTTAAAAATCTTTTCATTTTAATTGTGTTGTGTTGTTGATATTTAATGTTTGTGTTGTAATAAGTTGTGGTTGCTTAGTTGTTTATTTAAAATTATAGTTGTTGTTGTTCGTAAAATGATTGTTTATTTGATAAACACATCAAAATAAATGGTAAAAATACTGTTTTTTCTACGTGAATTTAAACTATTAGTTGCGATATATGGCTATATTTCAACTTCTAAACAATTATATCGAAAAGTTAAATGCAAAATTTGCTAGTGTAATACCAATTCTACTATGAAATTATAACGCTAACTTCATAGTACTGTTGGTATAAGTACTTAGGGTATGGTATTTACAAAGGAAGAGAAGCAAGTGTTATTTTTTTTGTTGGAGAAATAATCATTTCCGAAATATGTTATATGGCACTTTAGGGAAAAAGCGAAACAGCAATGTATAGCAAATAATATTAGGCCGGAGAATACCTGCTCAATACTAGATGGATTTTATAATGTTACTTTTTGCTTGCTGGTACTTTGTAATAGCTATCGTATTTTTTATAGGTACTCTTTTTTACATCAAGATCATTGAAAACAATATCGTAATTGTTAATCTTATTAGCTTTAAATTGATTTAATATATCAAAAAAGATGTTTTTGTTGGTATAATTGTTTCTACAAACTAAGAGTATATTTAAAGCGTGTTTCATTAATGCATTTGCATCAGCAACAATTCCTGTAGGTGTGGTATCCAGAATTACATATTCATAGTTTGATTTTACATGTTTTAATATCGGCTCTAGTTTACCAGCCTCAATAAGTTCTGATGCATTTGGAAGTACCGGACCGGCCTGAATATACGATAGATTTTTTACATCTGACGGTAGTATGATTTTATCGATAGGTAATCCATCTATTATATAATTTGATAAGCCTATTTGATTGTTATTGTTGAATTTAGTATGTAATGTAGGTCTTCTTAGGTCGCAATCGATAATGATTGTTTTATGCCCAACAGCAGCAATGGAGGCAGCCAGATTAAAGGCAATAAAGCTTTTACCATCTTTGGGAAGTGCTGAGGTAACTAAAATAATTTTTTCGGGCTTACCATTTGCTTTTAGGAATATATTGCTACGTAAATTTCTAAATGATTCGGCAAGTGATGAGTTAGGTAACTCGATACTCACTCTTTCGGTATGATGATAATTGGTATAAATTAGGTTGAGAATAGGTCGCTTAATTACTCTTTCAATATCATGTACAGAGGTAATTTTATAATTAAATACCTCTTTCAATAATATAATTAAGGAAGGGATGAAAAAACCAAGAAATAAGGCTAACAGATAGTTAATAGTTATCCTTGGGGATACAATTATACTGGTAACTTGTCTTGCGGGGTCAATTATTTCGTAGTCTGGTGTATTTGACGCCATCGAGATAGCTGCTTCAGATCTTTTTTGTAATAAAAAAGAATAAATGGCATCTGTTATATTAAACTGACGTTGCATACTTACCATGTTCAATTCCGTTTTGGGTAATCTTGCTATTTCGGAGGTAAGTTTACTGTGTCTGTAATTTAATTCGTTTAGGGATAAAACCAGTGCATTTAAATTATTTTGCACGTTTTCAATAACAGTCTGTTTTTGAAGCGTAATTTTATTTTCTATTTGTCTAAGAAATAAGCTTTTTTCAGCCCGGTTACTTAAAATAGAAAGCTTTTCTGCATTTAATGCTAATAATTCCAATACCATAGAGTTCATGATGGGGTCGTTCACATTAGCTGCAGAAGGGGGAGCTAAGGCTGCAATATCCTCTTGTGTATTAAAATAATCTAAAATGTAGTTGTAATAATTCTCTTGTACCTTTAATGAAGAAATTTCGTTTTCAACCTGAGTTAGTTGATTAAGAGCTTGTTGTCCTTGGTATGAGAGATCAGTGACTTGATGAATGGCTCGATAGTTTCTTAATTTAGATTCTGATTTTCCAAGCGAGTCGGATATTTCGGAAAGTTGATTATCAATAAAGCTAACGGTATTATAGGCTATGTTGTTTTTTTTTGAAAGATTATTATTTAAATAGTTTTGTAAAAATGTATTTAGAAAGTCTACCGTAAGATCTAGGTTTTGTCCTTGAAATTTAACATTGATCAGTGTTGACCTTAGGCTAACAGGATCCATAGATAATCTACTCATGTAGTGTTTTGCAATTTCATCGATATGTTTAAACTCGAAGAAGACAGAATGATCGCTATCAGTATATTTTTTTTGGGGGAGGTCTTTTTTTAGATTTACAGTAAACTTAAAAAATGGTGAAATTATGGTTTGATTAAACATACAAATAGTGTCGAGTTTAATCGAATTTTGGCTGCTGATTACTTTATTGTCAACATAATTATATATGGTAGCATTGTCCTCTTGTGCCCGTAATCTGAATCTGGTTTCGTCTATAATGTCAAAATAGAAACGGGTATTGATAGTTTGATAGTGAGATTTGTCCATAAATACCTCATAAGCAGCATTGTTATATGTTGGGAGGGGATTGCTTAAGTTTTTTAATAAAGGAATATTTAAAAAATTTAAGGGCTGCTTGTAATAATTAACTTCAAGTCCTAGTTTTTCTATTGTTTCAGCTACTAAACTAAAAGATTTTAAACTGTTAATATCATTTTCCAGATTATTAGCGGGAGTATTACTATTTAGTCCATTAAAGTAGTCATTGGATTCGAGCAATGATGATCGTCTGTTTTCGAGGGGGCCAATAATTGAGTTAACCTGGTAGGTAGTAGGAACAATCTTGTTGTATGTATAGGCAAGTAACAGACAAATTACTATTGCAATTAAATAAAAAAATTTGTACTGCCAGGCTTTTTGTATAAATTCCTTTAAATTAAAAGCCTCATGATGTTGCAAATCTTTTACTGCCATATATTATTAGCTTTTAGAGTTAAGGTTTGGGGTGATAGATATTTTTTCCTTTTGATAAAGTTATAAAAAAAAGAGTTACATGTTTAAAGAAGAATTATATGTTCTTATTTTTTTGATATAGTGATTTATATTCATGAGGAGTGCAATAGGATCAATGATAAATATGATATTGTGTGGCTTATGTATAGTAATCTGAATCAGTTGATTCAAAATTTATGAAATTCTGTTCTGAATTTTTTATGACTTTCAAGTCGTGTTTTACCAGCTAATTGAGTCGGTTCATCACAAAACAAACCAGAATTATAAATAAAGCAAGCCTTCTAGGTTGAAAATGTCATAAATTGATTAGTGATATTCTGATTTAATAAAATAGAATTTAAATAATCAATATATATGAGATCTATACTTTTGAATATATTTAATGGACGAAATGTTTCGCCATGGTGGATTTTATTAATAGATATGGTTATTGCTGCAAATGCATTTTTGCTTGCTTATATACTACGCTTAAGTATGGAATTATCTTCCTATTCAGTGTCAGAGATGATTCTTAGTGCGTCTTGGGTGTTGATGGTGTATCTGATTTCGTTTTTGCTTTTTGGGTCATATAGAGGAGTCATTCGACATAGTAATTATCATGAATTTAAGTTGTTAATTGTAGCCTGTGTCTCTGCCTTTTTATTTTTACTGTTCGCAAATACAATAGTGAAAGTTTTCTCGTATGATAAAATTTATATACCTCGTTTAGTTTTAGCTTTTCATTTTTTTATGACTGTCATGTTAAGTTTCGCCTTTCGCATGCTAGTCAAGGAAACCTATATTTCACTTACTAAAAAGAATCCAACAAGGAATGTATATATTTTCGGTGCTGGAGATATGGGACAAATTACTCTCGAAGCCATCAGAAATGATAAAAATAATCAGTATAGGGTTATTGGTTTTGTGGATGATGATCCATCAAAGTGGAATATGATGCTACATTCAATACCTGTCATTAATTGGAATAGGGCACTTAGTCAGGGTAAATCTAAAGGAGTGAATGAAGTAATATTAGCCATTAATCATGTTTCGGTTAAACGGAAACATGAAATTACGGAAGCATGTTTGGATAAAGGATGGAAACTTAAAGTGATGCCAACAGTAAGTAGTTGGGTAGATGGGATATCGAATCAAAAACAGATTAGGGATATTCGGATTGAAGATATACTCGGTAGGGAAGAAATTAAATTGAATCAGGTACAGATAATGAAAGGTTTGACAGGTAAGGTAATTTTTGTTACTGGTGCTGCCGGATCAATCGGTTCCGAAATTGTTAGGCAATTGTTGCGTTTCCCTGTTCAAAAAATTATTATGGTGGATATGGCAGAATCTGCTCTGTATGACTTGCAACAAGAATTACTCCTAAGCCATAGTGATGCTCCTTTCGAAGTAGTCTTAGCTGATGTTACAAACTTTCATCGAATGCAGGAGGTATTTAATAAATATCAACCAAATATTGTTTTTAATGCGGCAGCTTATAAGCATGTACCGTTACTGGAGGAGTTTCCTTACGAAGCCATTCGTGTCAATATTGGCGGTGTTAAAGTGTTAGCCGATTTAGCCATTGAGTATCATGTGGAGAAATTTGTGATGATTTCTACAGATAAAGCAGTAAATCCGACCAATGTGATGGGCGCTTCCAAACGCATTTGTGAGATTTATATTCAGGCTTTATCTCAATTGAAAAATATAAATACAGAGTTTGTGACAACGCGTTTTGGAAATGTTCTGGGATCTAATGGCTCTGTTGTTCCTCTATTTAAAAAACAAATTGAACGTGGTGGCCCAATTACTGTTACTCATAAAGAGATTACTCGTTTTTTTATGACCATCCCAGAGGCTTGTCAGTTGGTGTTGGAAGCAGGATTTATGGGGCATGGGGGAGAAATTTTTGTTTTTGATATGGGAGAGCCGGTTAAGATAGTGGATCTGGCTAAAGAGATGATTCGTCTTTCTGGACTGAAGTTAGGAGAAGATATTGGAATTGTTTATTCTGGCTTAAGACCAGGTGAGAAGCTGTATGAAGAACTTTTAACAACTAAGGAAAATACTCAAACAACATATCATAAAAAAATAATGATTGCCAAGGTGCAGCAATATCCTTACGAATTAGTCAATGATAAACTTAAGAAAATGCTTCTGGCCTTAAAAATCGAAAGCAATCGATTGTTGGTTACAAGAATGAAAGAGCTGGTGCCGGAATTTATATCCGAAAATAGTCAGTTCTCTCTATTGGATAAAGAGGTCGTTGATCTATGAAAATCATTAGTTTAACAATTTATGTATGGAGTTGATATAAATATTACAAATATAAAGTAAGTATATGGTAATTTGATTGATGTTTTTAGATGTATGAATTAACCTATATTATTATGAAAGACAAAATTAGAAATTTTATCGCGGAGACTACATTTACAGATGCATCTATGATTAATGATGATACATTAATTTTTGATGAGGGGATCTTTGATTCAATGGGTTTGCTAGGCTTAATTAATTTTTTAGAGAGTGAATTCGGGGTAGTGGTTGATGATACCGAACTGCAAGAGGAAAACTTTGGCAGTGTGGAAAGAATAGTTGCTTTTATTGAGAGAAAAAAGGTAGCTGCGTAGATTCACTTCACATTAGTTTAGTAGCTGTTTGTTTCTTGAAGTTTGCTATAAAGAATGAACTTTTAAGGTTTCAATGTTCAAGTACTACCTAATCAATAAAGCAATATATCTGTTTTTGTAATATTAATTAGTAAACAGTTGGAGTAAAATTTCCCCTCGTAGTTTTTCATTTTTATTCTGTGGGAAAGTAATGGAGATCCCATATAAAACCATTAACTATTAATCATTGAACAAGGTATATGTGCGGAATAACCGGATTTATTTCCCAAAATATGGTGGCAGATGCAAGGCGAACATTGAATGCCATGCTGACAAGGATTCAACATCGTGGTCCGGATGAGTGTGGCTTGTATTTATCTGATGAGGCCTGTATGGGGAATGTGAGGTTAAGCATTATTGACTTGGCTTCCGGACAACAACCTTTGTGCACTTCGGATGAACGCTATTGGATTGCCTATAATGGAGAAGTTTTTAATTATCCTGAACTTAAAAGGCAGTTAGAGGCAAAAGGACATCGGTTTAAAACGAATTGCGATACGGAAGTGGTGGTACATATGTATCAGGAATATGGAGAAAAATGTTTGGTTCAATTAAATGGTCAGTTTGCTTTTGCGATTTGGGACTGTCTGGAAAAGAAAATGTTTTTAGCCAGGGATAGAATGGGTATTCGTCCTTTGTTTTATACAAAGCAAAACGGTGTGTTTGTGTTTGCATCTGAAATAAAAGCAATCTTTGAGCACCCTTCGGTTCATAGAGAGTTGGACAGTTTGGCATTACATCAGGTTTTTACTTTCTGGACTACACTGACTCCGAATACTGTTTTTAAAGAAATATATGAGCTTCCTCCGGGGCATTATGCTACTTATAAAGGGGGAGCTATCTGTGTTAAATCATATTGGAGACTGGATTTTAGCAAAGGTAATAAGCTGAGCCTGATGGACGCCATAGAGCAGTTTCAGTTCTTATTTCAGGATTCTTTAGCTTTGAGGATGCGTGCCGATGTACCTGTTGCTGCCTATTTAAGTGGAGGCATCGATTCAACAAGCACAACTGCCTTTATTAAAAAGATGTTTCCAGAAGCTTTGAATACTTTTTCCATTGGTTTTGAGGAAAAGGATTTTGATGAGTCTGCTTTTCAAAAAGAAGTGGCTGAATATTTCAATACAAATCATCATGCTGTTTCCTTTAAAAATAACGATGTTATTGATCTATTTGAAAAAGTAATTTGGCATACTGAGATTCCTATTCTTCGCTCTGCACCTTTTCCAATGTTTAAACTCTCTAAACTAGTCAGGGATAATCATATTAAAGTGGTGATTACAGGCGAGGGTGCAGATGAGATGTTGGGAGGCTATAATATTTTTAAAGAAGCTATTATACGACAATTTTGGGCAAAAGATCCTAATTCTAAAATACGTCCTTTGCTGCTTAAGAAATTATACCCTTATCTGCCTCAATTGCAGGGTTCGGGTAATAGTATGTTAAAACTATTTTTCGGATATAGATTAACAGAAACTGAATCTCCAATTTATTCGCATCTTCTGCGGTGGCATAATACAGGGAGAATTACTAATCATTTCTCTAAAGAGCTCAAGCAAGGCTTGAATGGAGACGATCTGATTTCACAATATGAAGAATGGGTTAAAAGTAAGGTAGATGGGTATTCTTCATTAAAGAAAGCACAATATATTGAATCTTCTGTTTTTATGTCAGGGTATTTGCTATCCTCTCAAGGAGATCGAATGGCTATGGGGAACTCCGTGGAAGGACGGTATCCTTTTTTAGATCACAGGATTGTGGAGTTTTGTGCAGGTTTGCCAGATGAGCTAAAAATTAAAGGATTGGATGAGAAATATCTGCTTAAACAGGTGGTGAAGGATGTAATTCCATCTTCTGTTCTAAAGAGACCAAAGCAAGCTTATCGTGCGCCAATTAGCCAGGCCTTAATGGATGATAAAAGTGGATTTGTTGATGAGGTTTTGTCTGTGTTTAGGGTAAAAAGTACTGGTATTTTTGATCATAATAGCGTTTCAAATCTTATCAAAAAAATGCATATGAGTACAACTATTTCAGAGGTGGATAATATGGCTTTAATGGGAATGTTGTCTACGCAATTATTGCATGATAGGTTTATTGCAGGGTTTAAACCATTAAAAAACAATGAGATTAAGGAAGGAGTTGTTCGAAACCAGGCTTCGGTGGATAGTAAATAGTGTGTTAATGGGGATATTGACCAATAATAAAAGACTGAAAATAATATTATAAAATGATCATGATGAAGTATGGATTAAATAAGATGAATAATAGGTGGCTATATTCATTAGAATGATATTTGTATTGTGATACTAATTTTAAACTTATGACTAAAAAACCTTTTTCTAAAGACATACTTCACCTTGATAATATAGATGAAGTTATAGATGAGTTATGTGAAAAATTAAGAGAGGATGTTTATAAACGATTCAGGAGGTATGGAGGTGTGATTGGAATTAGTGGAGGAATAGACTCTTCTGTAACTCTTGCTATTGCCACAAAAGCATTTGGACCTGATAAGCTATTGGGCATTATGCTGCCAGAAACAGATTCTAGTCCGGAAAGTGAAATGCTGGCCAGAAAATTGGCCTCTAAATTCGGGGTGAAGAGTATCGTTGAAAATATCAGTGGAGCGCTGGGTGGTTTTGGTTGTTACCGTCGTCGCGATGAAGCAGTGAAGAATGTTATTCCCGAATATGATCCCACGGTGGATAAAATGAAGGTAATTATTCCTCATGAGTTTGTGAATAAAAATATGCCTCCTGTGCATTTTGTTTCTGTTACATTTAAGGATGGCTCAGAGAAAAAAGTACGCCTGCCGATGAAAGAATATCTTCAAATTGTGGCTGCATCAAATTTTAAACAACGTTGTAGGGCAAACATGTTATATTATCATGCAGAAGCTTTGAATTATGCAGTTCTTGGAACTCCCAATAAACATGAAGTTCAACAAGGCTTTTTTGTGAAATATGGGGATGGCGCGGCAGATGTTATGCCTATTGGTAATTTATTTAAAAGCCAGGTTTATCAAATTGCACGCCACCTAGGAGTTCCGAAAGAAATTATTGCCCGCACGCCAACAACTGATACCTATTCGGCAGAACAAACTCAGGAAGAGTTTTTCTATCAGATGCCTTTTGAAAAGATGGATTTGTTATGGTATGGATGGGAAAATGGATATACTCTTGAAGAAGTTGCTCCAGTAATGGAAATGACTTTGGAAGAGGTTGGTAATATCTTTAAAAATTTTGCAAGGAAAAAGAAAACAACCGAATATCTTAGGACCCCTCCCTTACATGATTATTTATTAGAAAAAAAAGAGGCTGTTTCTTAATGACAGACTGTATAAGCTTTTAACTTGGAACTTGATTTGTATGAACTGCATAGATTACTTATTGCCAAAAGAAATAAATCAGGAAGAACTTTTTGTTCTTAACCAGAGAGACCCATTGTCTTTTTACAATTTAAAACAGCAAGTGGCTGCTTTATCTGTTGTATTGAAAGAGAGGTTTGGGGTGGGGAATAAATTTATTTTGTTGTCCCCTAATAATAACTACTTTATTGTATGTTATTTGGCTATCATGAAGTCTGGCAATGTAGTAATTCCCTTAAACCCGGCTATAGAGGCAGAATCTTTGGTTTTTGTTAAAAATCAGGCAGATGTTCAGTTAGCTTTTGTTCCACAATTAATTCAAAAAAGAATTCAGGTTGATTTTGATACTATTTGGGGGGAAGATAAGGTGAGTGAGTTGATGGAGCAAAAAATAGGTGTGGATTATATTGAAGATAAAGGTTTTCAATCTAATACATTGGCTCAAATAATTTATACTTCCGGATCGACAGCTATGCCCAAAGGTGTGATGATCTCTCATAAAAATATCATTGCCAATACAGCTTCTATTGTTGATTATTTGAAATTGTCAAATAAGGATATTATGGAGTGTGTATTGCCCTTCTTTTACTGTTATGGTTTGTCGTTATTGCACACGCATTTAAAAGTAAATGGAAAAATTGTATTAAATAATAACTTTATTTTCTTAGGATCAATTATCAATGATCTGAAAAAGTATAAATGTACCGGTTTTGCAGGGGTGCCCAGTCATTTTCAAATCCTATTGCGTAAATCGGATACTTTTAAAACTGTAAAATTCCCTGATTTAAAATATGTTACTCAGGCAGGAGGTAAATTGCATACTGTTTTTATTGAGGAATTTAAGGCAGCTCATCCGGATACCAAATTTATTGTTATGTATGGTCAAACAGACGCTACGGCCCGGTTATCTTATCTGCCAACAGAAAGGTTAAAGGATAAATTAGGTTCCATAGGCATGGGCATTCCGGGTGTCGAACTTAAGGTTGTTAACGAAAAAGGTGAATTGACAAAACCAGGTGAGATAGGCGAAATTATTGCCAAAGGGGATAATGTGATGATGGGTTATTATATGGATGAAGAAGCAACTGCTCACACATTATCTAATGGTTGGTTGTATACAGGTGATTTGGCTAGGGTAGATGAGGATGGTTTTATTTATCATGCTGCCCGTAAAAAAGAAATCATTAAAGTAGGAGGGCGCAGGGTCAGTCCGAAGGAGATAGAAGAGGTTATTGTTTCTATGCCTGGGATTGTAGATTGTACCATAAAAGCAATTGCCGATGAAGTACTAGGTGAGGCAATTCATGCAACGCTTGTGAAAAATGAGAGCAATGGAAGTTTGTCGGAGGTGGCTGTAAAAGAGTTCTGTAGTACTAAGCTTGCATCCTATAAAATTCCTCACGTCATTGAGTTTGCTGACAAAATGCAAGTTAATTCAGCCGGTAAAAAAGTGAAAGGTATTCAATAAAACTGAGCGCTATGGCAAAGTAGTGTAGATGTTGATAATATCTCAATACGCATTAACAAATATGCATATGTTGATAGTTTAGAGTGCTTTTTTGTAATAAAAATGATAATATGGTTATTTCATCACTATTTTTTGAGAGTTTATAAAATATGCTAAATTTTGATAATAGCCTTGATTTTGTTGTCTTGTATAATGTTTTATTAGGATAGAGCTATGTTTTCTAGCGTAAATGAATGATAGCTTGTTGTAAATATATAAACCAAGTTGTTATTTTTGTCGTACTAGAATTATAACTATCATTAAATATATATGCAACAAGGTAATTCATCGGTTTTGAAACAATCCATGGTAACCATGGATATTGCTCATGTCTGTGAAAATACAGCTGAGCAAAATGGTTTGTCTCATAAAAAAAGCTTGTTAAAGACTTTAAGTCCTGATGCATATGCTTATGTTTCACAGTGTATTCCATTAAAATCAGATAAAGTTGTTGTTATTAATTCGTGTAGAGAAAAGCTGAAAAAGCCCTATTCTCCTGTAATTGGTATTGTTGATGTGAATCCTTTTTCTATACAACAACAGGCAAACCAACATATTTTTTCATTGAATAAAAGTTTAAAAGAAACAGGCTTGTATATAGGCTGCTCAAAAGTGGCTGATATAAAAAGTAAGAGTGTTTTATTGAGTGAAAGCTGGAATATGATAAAGAATGTAGCTTCACATGCTCTGCCTGGATTGAAGAGAGCTAAATTACTTTCAAAGGCTGAAGTGTTGGGAAGATTAGTCTATGGGGGATTTTCAATTATTGAATTTAAGGAAATAGATGGTTTGCTTTACTTTATGGTAATGAAAGTTAGGCAGGCTCCCAATAAAAAAGATGGATGTACAGATAATCTTATTTTCCCAATGGAAAGAATTGGTAGACAGGGTAAGACTATGACTGTATTTAAATTTAGAACAATGCACCCTTATTCCAGGTTTCTACAGGATTATGTGGTTCGTATGAACGGATATAATAGCGTGGGTAAACCTGCCAATGATTTCAGATTAACTCCCTGGGGCAAGTTATTTCGTAAATATTGGATAGATGAATTGCCACAAATGGTTAATTTTTTCAAGGGGGATCTGTCTTTAGTGGGTGTTCGTCCATTGAGTATAACAAGATTTAAGGAATTACCTATTGAGATTCAGCAGCATCGTATTAAATTTAAACCAGGTTGTATTCCACCATATGTGTCGTTAAATATGCCTGATTCAAAAGGTAATATTGAGGCTGAAAAAATTTATATGGAGGAGCGAATGAAAAATGGATTCAAAACAGATATTAAATATTTTTTTATGGCTTTATATAATATCTTAAGCGGAAAGATTAAAAGTGCCTGATTGTTAAGTGATGGTTTAATGATGATCTAATTGGTTTAAATAAAAAAGGGATGGTTAGTGGTTAGTCATTATTTAGCATTTAGCATTAAAAAAATGAATAACCATTAACCATAAAAATATTACTTCCTGAAAGTGTAATAAGCATTCGCTTGCTGTGTTGGCATAATTAAAATGTCATTAATGTTTACATGAGCAGGCCGTGTTATAACAAATTCAATAGCTTCAGCTACATCCTGTGCTGATAAAGGTGTTACACCAGCATAAACACCGTTGGCTTTTTCTTGATCTCCATTAAATCTTACCAAAGAAAATTCTGTATCAACCATACCGGGAGAAATAGAACTAACTTTAATGTTATGTTTAAGCAAATCTATCCGCATACCTTGAGTGATTGCATTAACTGCGTGTTTTGAAGCACAATACACACTACCTCCTTCGTAAACATTTATTCCGGCTATAGAAGAGATATTAACAATATGTCCACTTTTCTGTTTTACCATTTCTTTAACAATTTCTTTAGATAAGAAAAGCAGCCCTGTAACATTGGTATCAATCATCCGTTGCCATTTATCCCAGTCTGCTTCATCTATTTTTTCTGCTCCGGCAGCTAAACCTGCATTGTTTATAAGAACTTCAATCTTTTTCCAATCTTCCGGAATACTGTTTAAAACTTGAAGCGTGGCTTCATGGTTTCTAATATCAAAACAAAGAGGGAGTACTTCAATAGAGTAGTCTTTTTCGAGTCTTGTTTTTAATTTATCAAGTCTGTCTTTTCGTCTGCCAGTGATAATTGTATGATAGCCCAATTGAGCTAATATCTTACTTGTTGCTTCACCAATGCCCGAAGTGGCACCTGTAACTAATGCTATTTTTTTACTCATTTTATTTTAGTTTATAATATATTCATCAATCCTTCTGGACTCAAGATTTTTAAGATAAATTATTACAGCATTTACTGTCGATTTTAATCTTAAAATCACAATGTTGCCTTTTGTTGTTAGGTATTTTTTTTATACTTTCAAAAAGTTAAAACATCCTTTGATGTTTTTGTAGATCAGGAATAATTTAAAAAGGTTGTTCAAATATAAATAATCTCAATCATTGTTTCTGTAAATTTTCATTGATTAGAGTTCCTGAGCGTTTAAAAAAGAATAATATGGAAAAAAAATACGTTGCCAACCAAAGTGCCGAAAGTTTAAATTTAACTCAATCAGAAGTTGAATTGATAGCTGAAATATTAAAAAGAGATCCGAATGCCCTTGAATTAGATATTTTTTCGCGATTGTGGACTGAACATGCATCCTATAAGAATTCATTAAAATGGTTAGGAAAACTTCCTAAATCGGGGGATAAGGTAATTGTTGAGGCTGGAGATGAGTCGGCCGGTGCCGTTGATATTGGAGATGGTTATGTTTGTGTTTTTAAAATAGAATCACATAATCATCCCTGTTCTATACAGCCACGATTAGGTGCACTCACAGGCCTTAGGGTGGTTAATAGAGATGTGTTTGCTATGGGTGCAAAACCGGTAGCGTTTCTTGATTCTTTGCGCTTTGGGGATGATGAAAGAGATACAGCCCGCTGGTTGTTTGCTGAAGTAATTAAAGGAATTAAAGACTTTGAAGAAAGTATGAAAGTGCCTGTGGTAGGTGGTGAAGTATATTTTGATAAAGGCTTTAACTCAAACCCTATTGTAAATAATATGACAGTAGGTATTGCCCGAAAAGAAGATTTGATTTCGGGAGTAGCTGCAGGTGAGGATAAGGTAGTGTTGGTAGTTGGTGCACCTACAGGTAAAGATGGTGTAGATAGTGATGCATTTGCTGCTGATATTATATCTGATAATGGAGGTTCAGCAAACTTTTCTTATGAGCAAATGATGGATTCGGCCATAGAAAGAAGTCTGCTTAATGTGGTTAAAATTTTAAATGGACAAAAACTCGTGGTCGGTATTCAAACCATAGGTGCCGGTGGTATTGTAGGTGCTGCAACAGAAATGGCCGCACGAAGTAATGCGGGTATGGAGATTGATTGTAGTAAAATACCTGTTCGGGAAGAGGATTTAACGCATAGAGAGTGCTTGCTTTCTGAAACATGGGGGAGGATTTTATTATGTGTTGAAAAGAAAGATCTGAATAAAGTTTCTGAGTTGATGCAACCCTTACAAGTGGCCTTTGCCTCTATAGGTAAGGTGACTGAAGGGGATAGTTTGATTTGCAGAAGAATTGGTGATATACTGGCAGAAATTCCCGTTTCGTATGTTGGGCTGGGAGGTAATGCTCCCATCTATGATCGCGAAGTTCAGGAACCCACAGGAAATCAAATTCGCTCTTTAGTCATTGATGATGTGCCGGAACCGGAACATTACCCCAAAGTAATTTCTAAAATGTTACAAAGCCTCAATATTGCTTCCAAGAGTTATCTTTCAAACTCCTTTGATCAGTCCTTGCAGGAGGATTCTCTGAGCAATAAATATCCCTCTGATGCGTCATTTGTTTATGTAGAAGAAGCCAATAAAACATTGGCATTAACTGTTGATTGTAATTCGTATTATGTGGAAGCAGATCCGTATGTTGGTTCTCAGATAGCCGTTGCCGAAGCTGCTCGTAATATTATTTGTGGTGGGGGTGTGCCTTTAGCAGTAACTGACTGTCTGAATTTTGGTAATCCTTATGATCCTGATGTTTTTTGGCAGTTTACCCAGTCGGTTGAAGGACTTTCAGAAGCCTGTAAGAAATTTAATACACCTGTGGTAAGTGGAAATGTAAGTTTTTACAACCAGCGATCGCAGGAAGGGCGCCTGACGCCTATAACTCCATGCCCAGTAGTTGGTATGGTAGGTATTGTAGAGTCCAAGGATTATCATACTGTATTATCCTATAAACGTAAGGGTGATATGATCTTTTTGATTGGTAAATCAAGAGACGATATCAATGCTTCGGAATATTTGAATTTTTTCCATGGTATGAAAAGTCATGCAGCTCCTTATTTTGATATAGAGGAAGAGCTTGAAATTCAGGATGTGGTAAAACGCCTAATTAGAAAGGATTTGGTTCGTTCTGTACATGATGTTTCATCAGGAGGCTTGTTTTTTAACTTACTGGAGTCGGCTGCTCCCATGAACTTTGGTTTTGATATTACTACCGATGCTGAAGTTCGAAAAGATGCCTTTCTGTTTGGCGAATCACAAAGTCGAATTGTGGTGTCTGTTTCCCCGGAAAAACAGGATGATTTTGTGGATTTTATGTTAGAAGAAGAAACTCCTTTTTCAGTCTTAGGTCATGTTACAAAAGGTGAATTAAGAATCGATGATGAATCTTTTGGATATATCGATACTGTAAAGGAACAGTTTGTCTCTCATTTAAAGAAATGGACTGAAGGAGAAGTATAAACTCCTGTTTTCTAGAATATAAAGTAGGATACTTATTTCTCTTTATTATAAAGAGAAATGAGTATTGAATTGCTGTTTGTGTTTTGGGGGATGAAAACTTTTGGGTTTGATTTTATTGTTAGCTGATGCTAATATGATAAAAAATGTAGCTATCCTCCCTGATTTTAAGCTTAAAAATACTTATGTACGGGGGTGATGTAAATGGCTGAGTTTTATGATTTATTTTCTAGCCTCCTAGTTCTGCCTTACAGAAAGAGTTGTTTTATGTGCAGAGTTAGAAATGTGATAAGTATAAAAACAATCTGGATTATAACTATTAGTTGTGGAGAATAGTTTCAAGGAGTTAAAGTCATGTGCAGAAAGGGAATTTAGCCTGCAACTATTATGATTCTTTTGTCTAAAATGTACTAATCTGTTCTTTTAACTTTACCCTAATATAAAATAGTATTGTATTTTTGCAGCTGCATTTAATTCAAAAATAATTTTATGAGTGTTACTCCATATAAATCTTCTTCCGATGGGAAGAAAAAGCAGGTGCAAGATATGTTTAACAATATTGCTCCAAAATATGATTTCTTAAATCATTCATTGTCTCTTGGAATTGATAAAATATGGAGAAGGCGAGCCATTAAATTGTTAAAGAGTCTTGATGCTCCCGAAATATTGGATATTGCAACGGGAACAGGCGATTTAGCCATTGCATCCTTAAGGATTAAGCCGAAAAGGGTAGTTGGTCTGGATTTATCAGCCGAAATGCTTAAGGTGGGGAAAGAAAAGATACAGAAAAGAAATTTGTCTCATATCATTTCAATGGTAGAGGGAGACTCTGAGAAATTACCCTTTAAGGATGAAGAGTTCGACGCTGCCACAGTTGCATTTGGGGTAAGAAACTTTGAGAATCTGCATAAAGGTCTTGTGGAAATTAACCGCGTTTTAAAAGCAGGAGGTAAGTTTGTGGTACTTGAATTTTCCAATCCTTCAACATTCCCTTTTAAACAGATTTTTAAATTCTATTCTACTCGTATTTTACCCTGGTGGGGAGGTTTACTCTCTAATGATAAGGCGGCTTATACTTATTTGCCCGAATCAGTGGCTGCATTTCCTGAAGGGGAGGCCTTTGTGGCAGAGTTAAACAAGGCTGGATTTAAAAGTCTGAGGGTATGGCGACAAACTTTTGGGGTAGCCACTATTTATTTTGCTGAAAAAGAAATACAATAATTATCGAGAAAAATAGTTTATTTATAAAAACAGATAAAGAGAGCCATGCCTATCGAATCTTCATACATGTGAGGTTGACTTATTGATCGAGTTTCTCTGCAACGGCTTGAAGACAGGATTGTGGCAAATAAAAGCAATTTTCAGATAGATGATTTTTCTTAAATAACCCATACTACGTTGAAACCATATTTATTATTAATCCTGTTATTTGCGCTATCGCAAGGCCTCTTTTGTCAATCGGCAAAAAAGAAGGTGCCAAACCTTCCTGCTTTTGATGAAAAGCTTATCCATTTTGGTTTTATAGTTGGTTTCAATACCATGAATTTTACCATTCTGAATAGTGGGGCTGCTACAGAGGAGAATGATTA
>JBFHKL010000052.1:0-18214 GCA_041595375.1 Saccharicrinis sp. | reverse complement strand
AGAAATACCTGCCATTAAAAAAATTCAGGAATTCTCTACCAAACCAGGCCTTATAAAAACAAAAGATAATATTCATGGAATTATTGTAAAGGGTATAGGAAAAGACTTCGACTGGGAATATCTTAACCATATAATTATCAAAGGAGAAAGACCGGATTATCTACAAGAAGAGACTTCTAACAATATTATTATCTCCTCTACTCTGGCACAATTATTAAAATTAGAAGTAGGTGATAAGGTAGCCACTTATTTTTTTCAGGATAAAATACGACCCAGAAACTTTAAAATTTCAGCTATATATGATTCCCATCTCCCTGAATTTGATAAGTTATTTATTTTTGCCGATATCAGACAAATTATAAAGCTAAACAACTGGGAAGAAGATCAGATCACCGGATACGAAATAACACTTGAAGATTTTGATCAGACCATCCCATTGGCACGTCAAATAGATATTCTGGCAGCTTCGCACATCTCTCCTGATGGCGGCTTATTACGAACTACAACAATAGCAGAACAACAACCTCAGATATTTGGATGGCTTGATCTTTTGGATATGAATATAGCTGTCATCCTGATTCTCATCATTGTTGTTGCCGGATTTAATATGGTTTCTGGTCTACTGATCATTATACTTGAACGAACAGCTATGATTGGCATATTAAAGGCCCTTGGAAAGCAAAACTGGAATATCCGAAAGGTCTTTCTCTACCTTTCCTCCTTTATAATCTTCAAAGGGATTATTTGGGGTAATATTATGGGGATTGCTATTTGTTTCATCCAACAACATTATGGTATTATTTCTCTTGATCCTGAAAATTATTATTTAGATACGGTACCCATTTATATAAATGTTTTACATCTTATCTATTTGAATATTGCTACCATTATTATGTCCTACTTTATGATGATTGGACCATCCTATCTGGTTACCAAAATTACACCTGTAGAGGCAATCAGATTTGATTGACAAATATGATTTAGTATAAATATCCATTTTTAATAGACTACATTCTTTTGTACTATTACGTACAGTCATTGCACGATAACGAACAAAAATAAGCTATACCTTTAATTCGTAACTTTTTATACCCGAATAATTTATTATTTTATTTAGACTTACATTCAATAACTTACAAACACAGCATCAATTTATATTTAATATTTATGCATTATGGCATAGTTTTTAAGAGTAAGTTAAGTGTATTTATACATAAGGTTTAAATTAAAGACAAGACAATGAAAGAAATGCCGGAAACGTCCGGCATTTTTTTTGAAAAATCCATTCAATATATCCGGATATTGAAGCTTATTATTCATCTTTATTTAGTACTTTAATGGCTACAAACTAAGACAAGGCCATGTATACAGAACTCATAAATACACTTCAAAAAGAATTACACAAAGAATTGCCTGGTATAAAAGCTCAAAATATTATGGCACCCAATATCAGGCATACCAATGATATTATCCCCAATAAAAAAACATGCAAGGAAAGTGGAGTACTTATTTTGCTATACCAAAAAGATAATGCCATTTACATCCCATTTATTCAAAGACCACTCTATAATGGTTTTCATAGTGGTCAAATAAGTTTACCGGGTGGTAAAATGGAACCTTTTGATATTGATTTAAGACAAACAGCACTGAGAGAGACTTATGAAGAAATAGGCGTAAACAGTAATGAAATAGAGATAATAGGAGAGTTAAGCTCCTTATTTATCCCCAATAGTAATTTTAATGTATCTCCATTTGTAGGCTATATTAAACATACGCCATTTTTTACGCCCGATCCAATAGAAGTAGAATCTATTATTGAGGCTCCATTGCAACAATTCTTATCGGACAATTACATAGATTATTTTGAAAGGCATATTAATCAACATCAAGTAAAGGCGCCTTACTTTAACATAAGCAATCATCAAATATGGGGTGCTACAGCTATGATCATAAGCGAATTGAAACAGATCATATTATCCACAATCAATCCATTTACTGCATCAAATTCTTATAATGCTCATAACGTTCAAGGATCTCACTAACATACAAATAGGGTTCTTCTCCACGGCAATAACCAAATTCCACAACAGGATCATTGTAATACAATGGTTTTGATTTATTGAGCAAATAATAATCCACATTATTATCCCACACTTTAGGATTTTTACCGTTTTTCTCCGCTAACTTCATTGCATCTAAAACATGACCTATTCCGACATTATATGAAGCTAACACAAATTTCAATCGTTCTTCCGGGGCATCTATACGCAATGCCATTCGCTTATCGAGCCATTTTAAGAATTTAATCCCTCCTCTTATATTTTCTTCAGGAGAGGTAATATTATCTACTCCAAAAGCTTTAGCCGTTTCCGGCATAAGTTGCATTAGACCTTGCGCTCCAGCCCAGCTTTTAATCTCTGGTAAAAATCGTGATTCCTGATATATTAAAGCGGCTATTAACCTCCAATCCCAATCGCTATTTTCACTTTCCTTTTTAATAATATCATCGTAGGGAGATACAAATCCACCTTTGAGAGAGTTATAACCTACATCTACAATATGTGTAGAGCGACGATTCAGGAAATACTTTCTGTAAATCATATCATACTTATTTGATTTACGAAAACGTATTAACCAGTTATTGACTACCTGAAGCAAATCAGGTGAAGATTTTCGAACTCCCCAGGCTATTTTCTGTGGAAAACTAACAGGTGTTTTAATATCAATATTATTGTAGTAATTCAAATTTACACGCGCCAAAATCTCATCGCAAATAGTATATGAAATTTCACCTTCAGCAACCAGACCAATCAATTGTTCTGCCTCATAATCGGGTATTTCAACAACATTTATACTATCCCCAATTTCATCGGAAAGGTTTTTAAGACGAGTAACATAGGAAGAACCTTTTTGCACATAAATGGTTTTTCCGGCCAGCTCCAGCTGATTACGTATTAAATCATTAAAACGCTTATTCTCATTCTGTAAATCCCCTTTTTCATCATTACGTTGCACTAAAACCTGTCGAGAATAAGTATGTGGTTCGGTAAACTGAATTATTTTGCTTCTATCCCGGGTTACAGCAAGATTCTGGGCAATGATGTCAACAGAACCGTTTCTTAGGTCCCTGATGTTATTTTCAACATCATTGCTAACGATAACTTCGAGCTTAATACCCAAATTATCACATAAATCGTTGAGCAATTCTAACTGATAGCCCATGGGCCTGCCCTTATAAATAAAGTAGTTAGTTGAATTGTAATCAGTAACCACAACTAACTTACCTCTCTTTTGAATTTCATTCAAATCCAGAGTTACTTCCTGCTCAACTTTACTGCTTTGTTCCTTTTGTTTGGGGTTACTACAGGCAGTCGCAAACAACAAACAAAACAACATGATCTTTCCTATACATCTCATAAGTAAAACTTTATGAATAGAGCACAAAGATATATCAAATTCATTCAATCACAAGCGTCATTTGATCAGTATCTTATTTAGCTTCCAAATATCAATCGTAAAAATTCCATGACACGCCCCATTTTATGCGCATAGGAGCATACGGATAAGCTTTGGTAAGGAAATAATTTCGATCCAGCAAAGTTTGATTAAAATGATCCAGTTTTACAAAAATCCTGGCTCTTTTTAACTGAAAATTAAAGAAAGCATCCATGAAGGGATAATTACCCACTTTTTGATCATTTTGCTGATAAAACTGGCCTGTTGCCGGCATATAAGCTGGAGTATAATACTCCGTGTGATATCGTACATCCAGTCCTGCCTGAACCTGCAATACTTTTTTTGCCAAATAAAAATTAAAATAATTTGAGCTGTAAGCTGTAAAATCGGGTAAAGAAAATACTTCCTGATTAGTACTATTTTGATAAGCTAATTTATTATCACTATGAAAGGGGCCGAAAACAAAGTCTTTTTGCAAGGTAAGCTGAAAAGCATTGATTACCTCGGATGTCTGCTCAGGAACTGCATCGTAATTCCAATAAATATAATCGGTAAACACTTTATTTTCCCATGATAATTTTAGTCGTCGGGTAGGTATATTTAATCCAATTTCAATATTCACGGTTTTTTCCTGACGAAAATTATTATTCCATATAAAATGATTCGAATAATATTTCTCCTCCAATAAATTAGCTGTACGCAAGCGTAACCTGGTTCTTGCATATATTCCTGCTGTATCATTAAAGACCTTATACAATGAATTTATATTACCATATAAATCAATATCCCCCAATTTATAACCCTGAACACATATTTTACCCCCTATATTCCACCAAAAATTCTTACCTAGGTTTTTAAATACCTGCCCACCAATGTAAGTAGTGATAAAAGTAGTGTCATTATGACGATATACTGCAGTATCATCCTCATACTCCGTAGTCAGCTGATACTTATAGTGTTCTATATCATTAGCCACAAAAGCCCTTAAACCAAATTTCAATAGCGAGTTTGCCTCTTCATTAAATTTTATTTGAAAAGTATTATTCACAAAATAGTAACTCGTAGAGTCTTTTGTCTCAAGCGAATCAGCATAAATATTATCGTATAGAGGAATCTCGTAGTCATCATCGGCATAATCATCTAAATCATCAATGATATATTTATGACTGTAGGTTCCCAAATTGAGCGAATGATAAAGAGTACTTACCGGCAATTGCTCTTCTTCAATAGTACCATTTTGAAGGGCTTGCTCCTGCTGATGTCCACTATTAGCCTGCCCCATTTTATTCATGGCTCCATTTTCCTGAGGCCCTCTTTGTTGAGCACTACTATTGGGCGGTCCTTTTAGCTGAGGCCCATTTTGTAGCGACCCGTTCTGTTGAGATTCGTTTTTCTTTGCGCCGATTTGTTCCATATTATTTTTCAGCGAGTCACTTTGAAGAGGCTCATTTATTAGTGAATCGTTTGAAAAACCATTATTTTGCAGTGCCATCTTCTGATCTATATTTATTTGAGACTGATCCCAATACAAACTATCAGATATGTTTTTTTTGATTTTTATTTTTCCAATTCCTAAAGAGTGATTATAAAACAATTGAAAATTCTGAATTTTTTGTTTTGAATCATAATATTTAACAGGAATATCTTCGGCATCATAAATACCATGATAATCAGGATCTGTTATATAAGTATAGTCATCATCATCTAAACCCCCATTCTCTTCATGCTCAATACTATTATAAATTAATGCGGCGTGCGAGGAATATCTGGGACCTTCATAGCTTGAATACAAATTAAAACTCCGATTATCTACTTGCTGGTTCTCATATAAACCTATTGTAGAAACCAAATCGAAACGAAATGCAATATTCCAATCCTTATTTACATTTTGCGTGAAAAAAGCAGAAAAATTTTCTTCAGACCGGTTACTGGGGCCTGAATTTTTGTACGCAAGGTTAGTATATGGAACTTTCGTATTAAAATAAAGTAAGTCTTTAGGTTGTACAAAATGCATTTGCATATTATTTACAAAAATAAAATCCTTAACCTCTGGTTTAAAAGACATTAGATTTGAAACATATGCACTTCCTTTATTTCCTAAATAAATATTTGAAAAACTCTTTATATAAATTGGGTCATAATTATGGAAGTTGGTGGTCATGGTATCAACAGCTACCGAATCAACAAAAGTATAATCATCAATCATTTGCCACGCCCATAGCCTATCATGTATATTTAAAGTGCTATCATTCGAGTGTTCATGATCGGGTTGATTACTCATGCCTGATTGCATGCCTCCACCACCTCCTGGCTGCCCTGCTGCCAACGCAGTTACAAACAGACTAAATACTAAAAATTGAATTTTTGTTCTCATCATCGGCAAAGATAGAAAAAAATGTTTCGGGGAAATATCAAACGCTAATATGAATAATTATTTTACGGGTATTTCTACCAGCTCTTTGCTACCTCACAATAAGCATTCCAATTATTTTACAAAGCAATATCTACACTCATTTTACATTTTTTTTCAAATAATTCTTGCATAGAAATGTTAATTTAAATTAGTTTTGCATGCTTAAATTACTCAATATTAAACACTAATTTAACATGAAAAAACTTATTGTTTTCGCATTATTGCTAATGACGGGAAAGTTAGCCTTTGCACAAAACGTACAATTGCACTATGATTTAGGTGAGGATCGAAAAATGTTCACAACTACAGTGGAAATGTTTAAACCAGATAAAATAGGAAGCACTTTCTTTTTTATTGACATGGACTATGGAAGTGATGCCAGTGGTGTTGACGGAATTAACCTGGCATACTGGGAAATAGCACGAAGCTTTAAAGTATCTGCAAACAGTGCTTTTGAACCTCGAGTAGAATACAATGGCGGATTTGGTATATATGAGTATACTGATACAGAAGGAAACACAGAATCGGAAGGATACTCAATCAACAGCGCCTATCTTATTGGAGGTCAATACACATGGAATAACGCAGATTTCAGCAAAGTATTCACCCTACAAGCCAACTACAAATACATAAAGGATATAGAAGATGCTTCCTTCCAGATTACCGGAGTATGGGGTCTTCATTTTTTTGAGCGTAAACTTTCTTTTACTGGTTTCGCCGACTTCTGGAAAGAAGAACATACTCTTTTTGGGGACAATGGAAGCATATCAACTGCAGACTATGTATTTTTAACAGAACCTCAATTGTGGTATAACACTAGCGAAAAATTCTCATTCGGTACAGAAATAGAATTAAGTAACAACTTTGGTACCTATGATGGATTTATGATCAATCCGACTATTGCCGCAAGGTGGACATTTTAATGCTAAAACTATGCTAGAGAAATTTTTTCAACTTAAGAAAAACAAGACTACGATCCGAACTGAGATCATTGCAGGGATTACGACCTTTATGACTATGGCCTATATTCTGGCCGTTAACCCAGACATCCTTTCCGCTACCGGAATGGACAAAGGTGCTATCTTCACAGCTACAGCTTTATCAGCAGCGGCAGGTACTTTAGTGATGGCTCTATGGGCCAAATTACCTTTTGCTCTGGCTCCCGGAATGGGTTTAAATGCCTTTTTTGCATTTGGTGTTTGTCTGGGCATGGGACTGTCATGGCAATTTGCATTGACTGCAGTTTTCCTTGAAGGCTTATTATTTATATTAATGACAGTATTTAATATACGAGAAGTAATAATAAACGCTATTCCGGTAAGCATTAAGAATGCCATTTCGGTAGGTATTGGATTATTCATTGCCTTTATTGGGATGAAAAATGCGGGAATTATTATTGCCAATGATGCCACTTTTCTTCATTTAGGAGATATGAAAAGTGCAGGGGTGCTATTGGCATTTGGAGGTATTGTATTAACCGGGGTGCTGTTGGCTTTAAAAGTTAAGGGTGCATTGTTAATTGGCATGATTATCACTACCCTAGCCGGTATTCCTTTGAATATTACTCAACTTCCTCACTTTGATTTCTCCGTTCCTTCAATCTCTTCCATAGCCTGGAAATTTGAATGGGAATGGATAGAATCTGCAGAAGGAATTTTTACCATGATTACGGTATTATTTACCTTTTTATTTGTAGATATGTTTGACACGGTAGGCACCCTGATAGGCGTATCCACAAAAGCCAATATGTTAAGTGAAGATGGTAAAATACCTCAAGTGAAACAAGCACTTATGGCGGACTCTTTAGGTACTACATTAGGAGCTATACTTGGAACATCAACAGTAACCACCTATGTAGAATCAGCTGCAGGGGTAGCAGAAGGAGGACGTACAGGTTTAACCTCGTTTACCACAGCTATATTATTTATATGTGCATTATTCTTATCCCCTTTATTCTTGATGATTCCAGCTGCAGCAACTGCTCCAGCATTGGTTTTAGTTGGTGTAATGATGATGAGCCCAATTCAGAATCTGGATTTAGATGATTACACAGAATCTATTCCCGCCTTTTTCACCTTAATAATGATGCCATTGACCTTCTCTATTGCAGAAGGTATTGTGTTTGGTATACTCGCTTATGTGCTATTAAAGCTGTTAACCGGAAAATACAAAGATATCTCAATCATCAGCTATTTATTAGCGGTACTTTTTATATTGAAATTTGTCTTTATGTAATCCTTTGGGGACAGATAAAAAGACTAACGCCTCTACATTTTTTTGTAGAGGCGTTTTTTGTTAATTCTTAAATTATTGTGTTGCTTTGTGTCCTTTAACTCTATAAACAAAAGATACAGTAAATAAAGTACACTATTATTAAACTAACCACCATTAATGAAAGACCTGACAATAGGAAATGAAGCGAAACTGATATTTAACTTCGCTTTACCCATGGTACTGGGGAATCTGTTTCAACAATTATACAATGTTGTTGACAGCATTATTGTAGGTAGGTTTTTAGGAGATGAAGCTTTAGCTGCTGTTGGAGCATCCTTCCCTATTTTTTACACCCTTATTGCTTTTGTTATTGGCATAGGCAGCGGCGCAACTATTGTGATATCACAATATTTTGGGGCTAAAAAATTAGAAAAAGTAAAACGAGCAATCACCACCATTTTTATATTTTTAATGTTTGCCAGTTTTATTACGATGTTTATAGGTATATTTTTTAGCGAAGAGATATTCAAACTATTAAACGTTGGTGAAGATGTACTTCCGCAGTCAATTGAATATTTTACCATGTATATGACTGGGATGATTGCATTCTTTGGGTTCAACGGCACCTCATCCATCCTACGTGGTCTGGGAGACTCAAAAACACCTTTGCGTTTTTTAATTTTTGCCACCTTATTGAACATTGTTCTGGATATTCTTTTTGTAGTTGTATTTAAATGGGGCATTAAAGCTGTAGCTATGGCTACGGTAATTTCGCAGTTTGTGGCCTTTGGGAGAGCCATTATTTACCTCCAAAAAAAGCAGCACATTATTTCCTTCGACCTACGAAAATGGGTATTTGACTCAAATATATTTAAGCAAAACATCAGAATAGGCTTACCCACAGCCTTTCAACAAACCTTTGTGGCCTTTGGTATTATGGCCCTTATTCGTATTGTAAATAATTTTGACTCGGATGTACTGACTGCTTTTACAGCTGCAGGACGCATTGATTCATTAGCTGCATTACCTGCTTTAAATCTAGCCTCTGCCCTGTCGGCCTTTGTTGGTCAAAATTTGGGTGCCAATAAAATTGAACGGATAAAAAAAGGATTATGGGCCAGTTTATTTATGGCTTGGAGCATTAGCTTTGTTGTTATGGCTGCTGCCTATTTATTTGCTGAAAACCTGATGATGATGTTCTCAATGAGCCCATCAGTCATTGAATACGGCAGAAATTATTTGGTGATAGTCAGTTCCTTTTACATGGTATTCTCAACTATGTTTATCCTACATGGTGTATTACGGGGAGCTGGGGCGACTTTAATTCCAATGTTTATCTCCCTGATGAGTCTTTGGATCATCCGAATTCCATTAGCTGTTATTTTTTCCAAGCACATGGGTGTTAATGGTATTTGGTGGGCTATCCCTGCAGGTTGGACCGCCGGAATGCTGGGTTCTTTGATTTATTATTTAAGCGGAAAATGGAAAAACAAAGGAGTAATTGATCGCGAATAATATTACACAAAAATATTATTAGAATAATAAGCACCTTAAGACCAGCATGAGGATAAGGTTTAGGACTTCATTTTTGGGTTAAAAAAAACGATGATCCTATTTACTTAATGAGATTGCAAGCCAAACGTGTCAAACCATTCAAACATAAGGTTCATGTCCTTTCCATCCCTACACATTCACGATATGTCCTTCTCCACTTAACTTTTCATATACATCCCTACTAAACATATAGAGTTTAGCCGGCTTCTTGGATACTCCTTTTCTTTTTTCTTCGAGAGGAACAATATATGATTTACTAATCGCTTTTTTTCTAAAATTTCGGTTATCAATGGACACATCAAGCACCAATTCATAGGCTATCTGGAGCTCGTTTAATGTAAATTTATCCTTTACCAGATCAAAAATAATAGGTTCAATCATGATCTTTTTCTTCAAATCTTCATACGCATCATCTACAATCTGCCTATGATCAAAACCCAGCTTGGGCAATGATTTCAACGAAAACCATTTAATATTATTATTTTTAAGGCTTACTTTATCCATGGGCAATAAAAAATAATAGGCTACAGTTGTTGTTCGCGGGTTTCCTCCACGACTTCTTACCCATAGTAAATCCTTATCGTTTTGAATACGTGATGGATTTCCATAAGAACTAAATTGTTGTTTATAAACGCACTCCAATCCTGTTATATCTTTAAAAATCCGATCTGCTGACTCATCCAACGTTTCACTTTTAAAAATATGACGCCCTGTTAACACCCAATCATCAATAACCGGATAGTTATCATTAAACATATCAAGCCTTCTCCTGCTTAGAAGGATATTAAGACTATCTGTTCCCAATCCAAAAATGACACAATCTACCGATATGTTATCTATTTTTCTAAAATCCATAATATCAAACGTTTCAATTACGTTTTACTCCCTATAAGTACACTGCAAATGTAACAATCCATATTAAAATTACCAATTCTATAATTTTACATTTTTTTCCGTATTTTTACAAGATATTACGTAGTATATACGCTAAATCTACAAAGATAATACATCATGATGATGCAAAAATCCTATTTTCTTAACCAGGAAAACCTAAGTCTTTTGCCCTCCAATGCAATAAGACCCTCATTTAACCGTAATAATATTACTCCTAGTATTGTACATATAGGAGTCGGGAATTTTCATCGTTCGCATCAGGCCTACTATACCCATGAATTAATGGAGCGTTTTAATGTAACAAATTGTGGCATATGCGGTGTAGACCTGCTTGATTCGGACAGAAAAATATACAATATTTTAAAGGATCAGGATGGACTGTATACATTAATTACGAAAGAGCCCAACGGAACCAACAAAACCAAGATCATTGGTTCTATCGTTGAATATTTCTTTGCTCCCGAAAACCCTATGGCTGTTATTGAAAAGATGGCAAATCCGGCGATCCAGGTAATCTCCTTGACCATAGCAGAAGATGGGTATCATTTGAATGAAATTACAGGAGAGTTTAACCTCAACAGCCCCTTAGTGACGGAAGACATTAAAAATCCACTATCTCCCATCACTGTATTTGGTTATTTAACTCAGGCTCTTAAGTTGCGGTCTCAAAGAAATATTGGTGGATGTACGATTCTCTCATGTGATAACATACCCTCCAATGGCAACACCATGAAAAACTCTCTTTACAATTACGCAAAGATGGCAGATCCTGAACTTCTGCCCTGGATAAAAGAAAATATCACCTTCCCAAACACCATGGTCGACAGGATTACTCCAGTTACTAAATCGGAGGACATCCAACTATTAAGAAATGATTTTTTAATAGATGACCAATGGCCTGTAATCTGCGAACCCTTTATACAATGGATAATTGAAGATGATTTTATAGCACAAAGGCCTGCTTGGGAAAAAGTAGGTGTTCAATTTGTTCATAACATTCAGCCATTTGAAGATATGAAACTGCGCATGCTAAATGGTGCACATACCGTATTGGCCATACTAGGGACATTAATGGGGTATAAAACTATTTATGAAGCATCCAAGGACTCAAATTTAATATTGTTTCTGGAAGATTTCTTGCAACAAGAAGTCATCCCTACGTTAACTGAAACAGAAACACAATCTCTGACAAAATATAAAACTAATCTGATATCAAGGTTTCAAAACCCACATATTAAAGATGAACTCAAAAGGATATGCAAGGAGAGCTCTGCTAAGATTCCTATTTTTTTACTAAACACATTAAGAGACCAGCTATCTGCTAAAAGAGCCATTGATAGGATAGCCTTTGTAATTGCCGCATGGTGCAAATACAACGACGGAGTAGATGAAAATGGCCGGCACTATGAGATTTCAGATGCCCTAAGTGACATACTAATTCGTACAGCTGCCTTATCGCACCAGTCTCCGATCCGTTTTTTAGAAATAAAACCCATATTTGGTGATTTAATTAACAATGAATTATTTATAAATTCCTATCTCAAGTCCTTAGCTAGACTGAGAAAAAGTACTCTAAAAGAATGCATTCAGCAAATCAATAGCAAATAGACATACAAAAACTGTCTCAAAGGATACAAATATTTTCTTCCTATTCTCTTTGGAAAATTTCTTTTGAGACAGCTCTATATAAACAAACTACGCTTTCATAAATTTTTCAATCTTGTGATGGCTTATGATTGGATTGGCACCACTATAGGTCGCTACTTTTGCACCTACAACATAAGCAAAATCTATAGCTTTCTGAAGATCTGCTTTCTCCATCAGCTTACTAATTAGCGATGCTAAAAACGAATCGCCCGATCCCACGGCATCTGCCACTGTAATTTTATATCCGTTATTATAATAAAAAGTATCTTCATAGAAAAGCAGCGCCCCATTCCCTCCAGCGTAACATAATTATGTTTGGCATTTGTATTACCAGCAATAAACCTTACACTTTCTTCCAAATCTACAAAGGTATAAGCTAGGCATCCACATATCTTAAGCAGTTCCTCATCATTGAACTTAATAAAGCTAGCCTTTTACATAAGAACCGAAAGCAAATCCTTCGAATAATAAGGAGCGTTTAAAACCGAGGTACAGTAACCAATATTCATACCTTTCAAATCCAGGTTACTTTCTATACTTACCTCATTCAAACCTTCACTCATAGAGGCATCCTACAACTGAGATATTCTTTCATCACAACTGGTTACTAACAGCGTAAAGGATAACATTAAAACAAAAAATAACACATTTCTAACATATGTACTTCTTGAATTATGTTTCATGGTAGTATTTTTTTAAGATTTTAATTTGATCAGATTTTAAAACAGAGCTACATTAAATTCCAGCACACCCTTACCACTTTCAGGATTCCATATGCCATTAAATTCTACCGGTATTTCCTTTGAAAAGACTTCTACATTTTTATTTAAAGTTAAGCCAGCATTTACAAAATTAGCCTCATCGCTATAGTAAGTTATATCTGTTAAAAAAGAGAAGGCACCTCCAGCAAATGCACTTACTCGGTAACCGTCTTGATGGTATACTTTATATTTCAACTCCACATAGTTCGAGTAGGAATCCGTCATAGTACCTTCCTCATCCTCCTCATAATCACCTGCCTGTCCACCAACAATAGTGGCCCAAAATATTTTTAGCGGAAACTGTTCTGAAATGATATATCCCAATGCAATATCTACAAAGTTTGGAGAAACCTCCTTGTCATAACTAAACATATCCGGATCTTCCATATTAGAATATTGTTGTGACTAACGATCTCGGTGTAAAAGTTGTCGGCAAAACGATAAACAGCATAATATGAATACTCCTTAAAAGAACCAGCGTAAATTTCTTTTTTCTACTAGTAAATTCAAGACTAGCAGAAGTCAATACACAAAGCATGTGTCAATAGCCTACTATACAAAGCCAAGAGGTAAAATCCCAACATACGTATATAATACGTTTGAACACAAATAAAAAATAACAATGCCCATATTAAAGATTTATCACGATTGATGCAGAACATTAATCAAAGAAGGATACCTATGGGCAAAAAAAAGGCCCCTCAAAGAGGGGCCCAACTTACTATATGAAGAAAACTTAATTGAAAAAAGTCAATTTTCTCTACATTATTTATCAATTTATTGCTATTTCAGAAAAAAGTCAATTTTTATGATTAACCAAGGATAACCATTCTGATGCGCCATTATAAGTAGAGAAGATCTCGACCTTTAACAGTTCATTTTCATGCATATTTTTAAATAATGTAGCCATCACTACTTGTTCCGGTGTATCAGTTAATAGAGCAAGATGATAATTGCCAGGAAATATGGCCATATCAGTTAAATAACACTCAAAATCCCTCATACTCTTGTCACTTAATGACAATTCCATCTTTCTAACATCAACAATACATTTCATCTTGTCGCTATTTTTTTTTAAATTTTAACTTTTTGCGTAAATGGCTGCTTTTCAAAGCACATAGCACCATCATCTCCTTTAAAAATATTTATCCATGCCTGCCAGTTTTCATTATCCAATTCGGGATAATCCAAACGATAATGGCTACATCGGCTTTCCTTACGCATAAGAGAAGCTTTCAACTTCATCTCCGCACTGATAATCATATTTTTAGTTTCATGCACCAGTCTTAACTCATGTAAATCTGCAGCTTTCATCATTGGCATATGGTGATCGCGCAATACTTCAATATAAGCTAACGCAGCATTCAATATCTTTTCCGATTTAATATAAATCACAAAATTAGGTATCATTATACCTTGAAGTGTTTGCGTTATCCATGCAGGACTATACCCACTTTTCCTGTTTAAAGGAGCGAGAATTTCCTCTTTAATTCTTTCTTTTTCGGCAGTGGATATAGAATGCACTTTGCAACTACTTGTATATTCGGCCGCGGCCTGGCCAGCCACTGCACCCTGTACAGCAGAACCTGCCAAAGAAGAACCAATTTGAGTATAAATAGCTCCAGCCATATAAGAACCCAAGGCATCCCCGGCAGCAAATAAACCAGGTATATTAGATTCGCACTTATCATTGATTGGCACCAAACCTTCCGATTTATGAATAGCCATACCTGCCGAAGAACCACCAACTACACTTCCTCCCATTCCCGGAGGTCCTCCACCTTCTTTTCCATTTTTATCACCCCCCGGAGGTGGTCCTTTTCTATCTCCTTTCTTAGCCCCAGGAGGTGGTCCATCATGCCCTCCATCGCCACCACCAGGTCCTCCTTCATTCTTCCTTTGAAGACCTTCAGGAACGTAAGGTCCTCCAGCTATCGTTTTACCACCACCAGCTCCCGGAGGTCCCATTTGAACAGGATTTCCTCCCTTATATGCCTGATAATTGACATCTACACCTAAATCATGATGGATTTCAACCCCTACCGTTCCTGGAATTCGTTCAAACATACCATGCCAACCATCATAACAAGCTGCAGCATTTACCTGCTGTCCACCATGCCCATCGTTCCACTCTTTACCTGTTACCTTAGCTCCAATTTCATAAGCCATAATAGTTCCATCGTGTGTTAAGTCACAAATGGGAAAACCATTAGGCTTAAATCCCCCTGCACCAGTGCAAAGAATAACACTCTTGGCACTAAAAAAATACACTTTTTGTTCATCAACACTAAAACCGGCTGCTCCAACAATTTTTCCGTTTTCTTTAATCAAATGAGTAATCATTACCCTTTCGGTAACAGGTATATTTCTTTCTTTTATTGGTTTATGAAATGAATTACGGCAAAGTGCCTCATCAAAAAAGCCCCATTCACGTAGCTCTTCTACTCTTGCAAGAGAATTCTCTGCTGTTAATCGTGTATAAACCGGATTATTTGTACCTATTGCAGAATAGGCTATCTTTTCTAAATATTCATCAATACTTACTTTAGCAGTTTTAGGATCATAGGTAAATATACCTTTGGCAAACGGAGTTTCTCCTGAGGTACCTAATCCACCCTTGACTACCATAGCTACCTTGGCACCAGCATCATGAGCTTTAACAGCCGCAAAAAGTCCTGCCATACCTCCACCAATCACCAATACATCGGTATCAATCTGCTCCTGTGTTAATTCACCTAAATCTATTTTTAATTTATTTTCCTCCTGATTGGCCGCATAACCCATAGAGGCAAAAACAGCGGCTCCAAGTGCCCCGCCTGCTAATCCTAAAAAATTGCGGCGTGACATATCGTTATGTTTCTCTGACTTTTCCATAATAACTCAATATTTTATCGTGTCTTACTTCTTTCTTCTTCCAATTTAGAAGAGTTAAAAAAATATGTCCTTAATAGTAATCCAATACCTACTGCAGCTAATAGAATTACAAATACAGACACTGTGCTATCCACATGTCTACCCAATAACAATACATGAGCTACAGCAAACACAACAAAAGCTATGGATAAAATACCGTGTAGAATACGCCATGATTTATAACTCATTGGTAACTGATTACGAAAAAAGGATGTCAATCCAATAATCAGCATGACTCCCCAGGCTATCATTCCAAGTATAACACCATTATTTCCAAACGAAGTAATCAATGTTACAAAAGCCTCTATTGGATTAACCCCAGCCTCAAAGAACCTGGGAACCACAACTAAGAAAGGATGAATAAACAAAATAGGAATAAAGACATAACCTAAAATCTTATGCCATTTGATCACCTTACCCATCTTATGTGGCTTAAGGATACTTGCATTATTTCTCGACAGATAAAACTGTCCCAGCATAAGCACAAAAGAAACAATGGTTATTAAAGAAATAAGCTCTTTTAAAACAGTACGGCGTGGAAAATTTCCTACCCACCAAAACAAAACAGGTAACCCAATAAAAATAGTAAGCCCTGCTGCTACATTGTATTTTTTAACGTTCTTTTCCATCATATCACCCCCATGAAACAATTACTGGTATAGACTTATCCGGTGTTATAGTAATCGCATCAACCGGACAATACATGCGACACAAATGACATATCTGACAATCTGCCGGATAGGTAATGACAGCCTTTTGGCTCTTCTTATCTAATCGGATAACATCAGTTGGGCATGCCTTAACACACAGTCCACAACCAATACAACCACTTATCTTTTTTATAGGCATATATTAAAAGTTTAGTTAGTATTATTAATCTGCAATACAAATGAAATGATAAACAACTATTCCTAAAAAAGTATTCGACAGAATGCACAATTTTATCTACTATTTACATACAATTTTATAGCTAAAATAGAGTGTACTAAGTATCTATCGAATTCTGACACTAACAAGCAAGGATTTAGAAATCCAACCATAGCAATTGGTAGCAAACAGTATAACAGACAGTTTTTTCAATACTAAAAAGTTAATTAATAGTAGTAATGGTTTGTGTTATGGTAAATGTAGTATATAACGTACCCGGTGTATAAGATCCTGAAGAATACAATCCATCTTCAGAAGTACCAGAGCAACTTCCTCCATAATAAAAATTATAGCTAGAACCTTTACTTAGCTCCGAAGAGGAAAATACCACTGAATCAAATGACTTAAGCGATTTATAAGTTAGTAAATCATTACCATCTGCATCTTCTATATGGATTAGTTTTCCTGCGGAAAGTGTATTATTTAAGTTAAGCAATACAGCACATTGATCAGATGATGAAGCAGGAGCCTCAGCCATTTGCGACATACCAAGAGCTAACAGAAAGCCTCCATCAACAGAGCAGGTCCCATCACAATCCAGAGCGCTATTTGAATTGGATGAAGATGCGTTGACCAACATAACTCCTCCTGTAATATCCATATCATCATTAGAGTCCAATCCGTCACCCCCAGCATAAATATAGATAAACCCATTACTTATATTTAAGGCATAACTACTTGCTGAGGATGTAGTACTTTTAGAACTTCCTGAAGAATCTCCACCTGCAGACACATTAATACCGTCATCGCTAGCTGTAATGTATATATTACCACCCTCTATAGTGATGTCTCCACTGGCACTTTCCAAGCCTTCATACGATTCAGAAATATAAATATCTCCATCTTGAATATTCAGATCATTATCAGAATGAATACCATCATCTCCCGATTCTACAACAATAAAGCCATTATATATTATTTGATCACCATCCGAATGCAGGCCATCCTCGGCAGCATTCACAGACAAAACACCATCATAGATAATGGTAGAAACACCTGATTTTATACCCTTAGCTGAATCATCGTTACTTACACTTTCATCACTACCTCCTCCTGCATAAATATCTAATTCACCATCATATACCAGCACATCTGTTTCTGCCTGAATTCCATCTCCCTCAGCGCTTATATTCAATGTTCCTCCTGCAATAGAAACATACCCCATAGCGGTATCTTCATCATTATCCGATTTTAAGCCATCTCCCAACGCTACCACAGTAATAACTCCACCATTTATAATTAGGTAATCTTTACCCCTTATTCCATCATCAACCGCATTTACTTCGATCGTTCCACTTGTGATAATTAATCCATCCTTACTAGTTATTCCATCATTATAATTACCAACAACAGCTAAGGATCCATTTCCATAAATGGTAAGATCATCTGAACTATAAATAGCAGCATTAGCATCCTCTTCCTCTGAACTATATGT
>JBFHKL010000051.1:0-19050 GCA_041595375.1 Saccharicrinis sp. | reverse complement strand
TAACATCTAGTGAAAAAGAAAATAACAAACTTGAGAATAAGCTTGAAGGAATGATTTCAGAATTTGAACAAATGAAAAATGATTTACATTTGAGCAATGCGGTTAAATCAGATGAAATGAGTGAATTATTAGTAAAGGTTACCCAGTTATCTGATTTAAATACCAAGTTACAGAATAATTTAGATGAGACATTAAATTTATATAAATCACAAAAACAAACCTCCTTATCAGCGAACAATGAACTTGAAAAGTTAGGCACAGATATCCAGCTTCTAAGAAGAGATACCGCCAGCATAAAATATGCACTTATATTATCAAAGGAACGTTTTGATCAGCTTAAAAAGGAGTTTGAAACGCTAAAAGGTAAATATGATCAAGTTGCTTTGGATAAACAAAAAGCTACTAAAGAACTATCAATCAACCAACAAAAACTAAGTTCTTTTGAACAGCAGCTCATTCAGAACAAAGAAAAAATGGAAGATATTTCCAAAGCACTTATTGAATTACGTAAAGAAATGTTATCGGCAAAAAGTAATAATACACCGATAGATCCCAATAAAAATAAGTATATTGATAAGATGGCTCAGGAATTAGGTCATTATTAAAAGGCATTATTAGCTAGATGATAAGCAAACCAAAGCCGGTGAATAAATTATTCTCCGGCTTTATTTTTTTGTTTTTCATAGGCTTCCACAATTCTTTGCACCAAAGGATGACGAACGATATCATTTACATTGAAGTTGATGGTTTTTATACCATTCACATGTTTCAATATTTTAATGGCCTTAACCAAACCCGACATTGATGCTTTGGGCAGATCAATTTGGGTAATATCTCCTGTTATCACATATTTAGTGCTTTGCCCCATGCGCGTTAAAAACATCTTTATCTGATTAACAGTTGTATTTTGGGCTTCATCCAGTATAACAAAAGCCTCATTAAGGGTTCTTCCTCTCATATAAGCCAATGGTGCAATTTGAATGGTTCCATTTTCCATATAATCCTTTAAACGTGCTGCAGGTATCATATCCTGCAGCGCATCATAAAGCGGCTGAAGATAGGGATCTATTTTCTCCTTCATATCTCCTGGCAAAAAGCCCAACTTCTCACCTGCTTCCACTGCGGGGCGACTTAAAATGATTCGTCGCACCTCTCTTCTTTTTAAGGCCCTCACTGCCAAAGCAATAGCCGTATATGTTTTACCAGAACCAGCAGGACCCACGGCAAAGATCAGATCATTTTGATCGTATTCCTTCACCAGTAATTGCTGATTGGGCGTTCTTCCCTTTATGGGTTTACCGTTTACCCCAAATAAAATAACATCATCAACCTCCCTTGGTGTTCCAGCAGATCCACTTTCGATTATTTCGGCAATAGAATGTTCACTCAACACATTATATTGGTTATAATGATCAAGTAGCAAATGTACTTTTTCCTCAAAAACAGATACTTCCTCCTTTTCTCCCATGGCTTTTAACCAATCGCCTCGTGCAATGATCCTCAATTTAGGAAATTTATTTTTTAGAATATCCAGTTTGGTGTTTTTAACACCCAGAAATTCAATCAAATCAACGGATTCGAGATATATTAGCTTTTCAATCATATTTATTATTGTAATTGTACAAAGTAAATCAATTTAGTTTTTCTGCCATGATATTTTTACATTTGAATTGAATAAAAACTAAAAGTATGCAAGAAAAATTGGAATCTTTTGAGAAGTTATTACATATTATGGACGAACTCAGGGAAAAATGTCCCTGGGATAAAAAGCAAACAAACGAATCGCTTCGCACCCTTACTATAGAAGAAACTTATGAGCTGGCTGATGCCATTATCAAGAACGATACTCTTTCACTAAAAAAAGAATTAGGTGATTTATTACTTCATATTGTCTTTTATGCGAAAATTGGCGATGAAAATAATCAATTCAATATTAAAGATGTAATAGATTCTTTAAATGAAAAACTGATTTATCGTCACCCCCATATTTTTAGTAACGTTCAAGTAAATAATGCCAAAGAAGTGGAAGAAAACTGGGAACGCCTGAAATTAAAAGAAAAAGGAGGCAATAAATCAGTTTTAGAAGGGGTGCCGGACTCATTACCTGCTTTGGTGAAAGCCAACAGAATTCAGGAAAAAGCGCGTGGCGTAGGTTTTGACTGGGAAAACAGAGAACAGGTTTGGGAAAAGGTTCAGGAAGAAATAAATGAAGTAAAAACAGAGATAGCCAGTCTTGATCAGGATAAAATTGAAGCTGAATTTGGTGATTTGCTTTTTTCGATCATCAATACCGCCCGATTATATGGCGTCAATCCTGAAAATGCATTGGAACGCACTAACCGAAAGTTTATTACGCGATTTAATTATCTGGAAGAAAAAACCATAAAGCAGGGAAAAGACCTAAAACATATGTCATTAGAAGAAATGGATGTGATTTGGGAAGAGGCCAAAAAACTGGAAAAGACATCGTTATAAGTATTACCCAATAGTATTAAAAGCAAAAAAATATGGCTTTGAAAAGAGGGTATAGATCATCCTATACCCCTTTACAAAACCATACCATATTTTAAATCAGCTATATTTTCTTTACTCTAAAAAGAATAGGTTAAACCGGCGCCAAAGAGCTGCTTAACCTGGATACGAGGACCTTCCTCTACTCCTTCGTCATTGGTATAATTCGTGTCATCATCATACACTATATTGGTAGTAAAAATAGCACTTAAGTACTTATTAACTTTCATATTCACACCAATTTCCCAATCAACATCAATATTTTGAGGCTTATCAGAATAACTGGAAAACAAATCTAATCGGGTATATCCGTTTACATTGGTAATGATATTATCCTTTTTAGCCAGCAATTTGATAGATGCACCTACTTCTTCTCTCATGTTTTCTCCTTCATCAACCCCAAAGGCTCCGGCATTAGATAAGGAATCATTTAAAACAAAGGTCATTTTTGAAGCTATAGGCGCAATAAATAACGAAAAGTTATCAGATGGTTTGTAATCCATACCTAGCGAAAACTGCAAATAGCCAGGAGACATAAAATCAGATATCGTAACTTCCTGTACCAATGGATCTTTATAACCAACAGCAAACTGAGTCTTAAAATCGGCCAGTACCGAGTAAAACCAATGATTACCGTTTTCATATCCTAATTTTGAGGTAACATTAATACGGTCTTCTGACTTAGCCAGCTTATAGTCGCCTTGTTTGGTTAAGCCATAGCCCAAATCCAGGGTATTATCCCAGGCTAATTTATCCTTTTTATGGTTTAAGAAACCTTTAAATAAAAAGGTTCCTGCCATAGAATTATTGCCACCTCCCGACCAATTAGTCAAAGAAACCTGAGAAAAACTAAGTGAAGTAGAGCCTCCTGCTTTCCAGTTTTTGATAGAGTCATTTTCTTGTTGTTGAGCAGCAATATACATAGAGCTCAAGCAAAATACTGCTATTAGCACATTTCTAATCATTTTCAAAAGTTTAGGTAAAAAATACAATTAATAAGTAAAAATAACAGACCTAATTTATTTCAGGTAAATCAGGTCTGCATATCGATAAAATTCAAAAGCATTAAATATTATGCTTCTTTAAATAAATGTACATCTGTTTGCGGAAATGGAATAGAAATACCTTTTTTATCGAATTCTTTCTTCACTGTTTCATTCATAAAAAAGAATACGCTCCAATAATCTGAGGCCTTAGTCCATACTCTTGTGGTTAAATTAACCGAACTATCAGCCAATTCTCCCACTGCAATAAATGGTTCTGGAGTTTTTAAGATCAAATCATTACTTTTAATAATAGTCATAATAAGCTCTTTGGCTTTATCAATATCATCTCCATATCCTATTCCAAAAGAAAAATCAACCCTACGTGTTGACTCTTGCGAAAAGTTAACTAAACTTGCAGTAGATAAGCCACCGTTAGGAATATATATATTTCTATTATCCGGTGTCTTAAGACGGGTAACGAAAATCTGAATCTCGTCAACTGTACCGGCATAGCCCTGAGCTTCAATATAATCACCCTTTTTAAAAGGCTTTAAAATCAAGAGCATAACTCCTCCTGCAAAATTTTGAAGTGTACCCGACAAAGCCATACCTACAGCCAAACCTGCAGCTGCAAGAATAGCAATAAAGGAGGTCATTTCGATACCTACCATCGTCATCACACTGATGATCAGCATGATTTTCAACAGACTACTTATAATTCCTATTAAAAAAGGCTGAAGAGTTTCATCAAAACCTCTTTTCTCAAAAACTTTTTTTATGCCTTTAACTAACTTACCTATTATCCAAAAACCAACAATCAGGGTTAGAATAGCAAGCAGTAGTTGACCACCATAGCTAACAATATATTGTTCCGACATGGCTAACAATTCTTTAATCTTTTCCATAATAAATTTCATTTAGGTTTATAATAATCCCGAAGGAAAAAATAATTCATTTCGTTTGTTTATGTATAATGTATTGTTTTAAACAAACGCTATGAAAACCAACAAAAGCATTTTTTGTTTTATTAACTATTAAATAAATTCTATTTTTATGACAAAGTCAATAGATGGAATGATTAAATAATCAGCCTCCTGATTTATTTCAGGTAAATTTAAGATAAGTTCGAAATTATTTACAAGGAATGTCTAATAAGGATATCTGTAGGAACAAATTCGTCGAATTTTTCCCCCTCCACAATAAACTTAGCCATTTTTATTCCTATTTCGGTAAAATTCGTTGAAACCACGGTAATTCCTTCTTTAATATATTTTTTAGTAGGTGTTTCGTTGTAGGAAACAATTCCTAAATCAACACCCAACTCATACCCTTTTTCATGAGTTATATCTAACAATTTGGCCAAAACTCTGTCGCTAACAGTAAAGTAAACCTCTCCTTTTTGGGGATTCATCTCCGTTACCTGGTAAATAATCTGATAGTTTAGCTTGAAATCGCGACAAAATTGTTCAAAGGCAATCACAGTATCTTTGGGGTGATTGGTATATTCGGGAAATACAAAAATCACTTTATTATAGCAATGAAGTTTATCTATAACTTTCACCATATTATCATATACTGGCTTTTTAAAATCCTGACCAATAAAAGAGCAGTTTTTAGGCACATTCACCTTCCAGTCAATGCACAGCAATTTAGACGGATCTATTACCCGAAGGGCATCCCTAACCTTTTTATGGTCAAAATTCATGATTATATAGTGACTATATTTGCCAGCAGCTGCCCGTATGATATCATTAAACACCTGGGCATTATAATGATGAAAATGTACATCCACACTAATATTATTAGGCAAGCTAGCTCTAAAGGCGCCATATAATACTTCTTTATAGGCCTTTAGGGTATCCAAAAACAGAAAAACTTTATGTGTATTACTGGAAACATAATAACCCTTACTCGGAACCGATTCAATTAAATTTCTGTTTTTCAATTCCGAATAGGCTTTAAACACGGTATCGCGACTTAAACCGCATTTTGCACATAGCTCATTAACAGAAGGTAAGGCATCACCCACATTCAGTTCTTTGGTCTTAACTGCGTCAGCAAATGCGTTGGCCAATTGTAAAAATTTTGGCACACCTGCTTTTTCATTTATAATAGGAATAAAATTGCTCATGGTAATTGAATTAAAATAAAACAGTCAATATTGACTGTAGATGACTTTTTTCAAATGCCCCCACATTCGAAAAATGTTGCTTTTTACCACTGAAGATTAATCCTACTCTTGTGTTTTTTCACGTGCTTCATTAATGCTAATGCGTTTATCATCCTCAAAAGCAATAATAAAACAATCCTCAACTACTTTTTTTACATTATTTATTTGTTTACTAATATCCTTAAAACTATTACTATAACCTACAGCATACTTATAATATTTTCCGTCTCTATATTCAAAAATATCCTGAAAATCTTTAAACAAAGATGCACTCGTTTTCAATTTTTTCTTGCTGGTGGCTACTTGAATTCGGTATACTATATCTGATTTTATTACCTGGGCAACAGGCTGTTCTATTTCGAGGTTGTTTTTAGCTTCAAAAGCCTCCTTATAATCTCTGAAAGCTCTAAAAATACCAGAAGCCAGTAAGGATTGCCCTTCATTTGAGGTCAGATATTTTTCTTCGTTAGGATTACTTAAAAAGCCTAATTCCACAAGTATTCCAGGCATGGCAATTTCTCTGAGCACAAGAAAACCAGCTTGCTTGACTCCTCTGTCTTTTCTGCCCACCCTTTGATTAAACTGGTCTTGTACCTGTTTGGCTATTTCCAGACTTTGATCTAGGTAAATATTTTGATAGAGTTCAAAAATGATATACGACTCTGCTAAATTTGGGTCAAAATCTTCATAAGTAGTGCTGTAATCATCTTCCAGTACAATTACCGAGTTTTCCTTTTTAGCTACTTCTAAATTATCCTGTGTACGATGTAAACCTAAGGCAAAAGTCTCAGTACCTTCAATTTTTGGATTTGAAATATAATTGGCATGTATAGAAATAAACAAGTTTGCATCTTCCTTATTAGCAATCTCGGCTCTTTCCTTCAAAGGCACAAACACATCAGTTTTTCGAGTATATATTACCTCAACATCCGGCAAGTATTTTTCTATATAAGTCCCCAATTTTAAAGCAACAGCCAATACTACATCCTTCTCTTTGGCATACTTACCATGCGCTCCAGGATCTTTACCTCCATGGCCAGCATCAATAATAACACGTTTAAATTTACCTGTTGATTGTGCCTGTGCAGTAAAAACAATAGACACCAGCATAAACAACCAAACGAGAAACCTAAAACTTATAATTTTTCCCTTCATATTTACTCCGAAATTTCCAAGAAATAAAACACTTCTATTTCTAAAAATCAAAAGTAACCTTTATCCTCCTATTTATAAAGCTTAGCGCTTTTATTTTTATGTGAAAAAAATAAAAAAAAGCATTTTTACTAAAGTATGGCAGATATTTTGTTTAAAAAGTAAACAGAGATTTTTTATAGAAAATAAATATTTGCATCAAAGTGCTTATTTTACAAATATAAAGTCTCTGTCATTAATTTTTATTTATTTTTGTCCAATCTTAAAATTAAAGCGCAACAGCATTGGTTAGTTCTATTATACCCACAAGGCCGGCAATCATTATCGGTATTTGTTTTTTTACGTTCATTATCAATAGTTTTTCTCAGGAGCCGAGAGGTAATGGGAATATGTCTAAGGGCATTCAGAATACTCCTAATAGCAATATTTTAAGGGATAGCTTGACTATGGGACGAAGCCCTAAAGATTCACTATCATTACCTACTGACTCTACAAAGACAAATCCACCAAAAAAATCCAACGATTTAGGAATTGAGGCTGATGTAGATTATTCTGCTGTTGATTCCATTAATATAGTTATGGAACCTACTAAAAAGGTTTTTTTATATGGGGATGCAGAGGTAAGATATGAAGATATTACATTAACAGCTGCCTGCATGGAAATAGATATGGATAGCAGTATATGTTATGCCTATGGTATCAAGGATTCATTGGGTGTTGAAACAGGCCTGCCTGTTTTTACCGATAAGGATGGCAGCTATGAAATGAGAACCATCAGATATAATTTCAAGAGTGAAAAAGCTATTATTGAACATGTGGTTACCGAACAGGGAGAAGGCTATGTGGTGAGTGATTTCGCAAAAAAATCACCCGACAATGTTTTTTCAATAAGAGATGGACATTATAGTACCTGCGACAATCATAATCACCCCCACTTTTACCTGCACCTGACCAAAGCAAAGGTGATACCCGGGAAGAAAACAGTAACAGGACCTGCCTATCTTGTCGTTGAAGATGTCCCTTTTCCGGTAGGTATACCTTTTGCTATTATTCCACAAACCAGCACTTACTCATCGGGTATTATCATGCCTTCTTACGGAGAAGATAGTGACCTTGGACTTTTTTTACAGGACGGTGGATATTATTGGGCAGCCAATGATTATTTTGATATGGCACTTACTGGAGAAATCTATGCCAATGGATCCTGGGGAATCAGTGAAGCATCTTCATATAAACTCAAATATAAATATTCAGGAAGTATTAGTGTGGATTATTTGGAAACTATTGACGGAGAGAAAGATCTTCCTGACTATTCCAAAACCAAAGACTTTTCTATTGTATGGTCGCACCGACAGGATTCAAAAGCAAGTGCGTATTCTACTTTTTCGGCCAGTGTGAATTTCTCTACGAGTTCTTACGAAGAAAATAATGTGACTAGTATTGCTGATATTGAATCGTTAGCCACCAATACTAAACGCTCAACGGTATCTTATAGTCGCAGTTTTCCGGACTCACCATTTAATTTTTCGGCTAACTTTATAGCCACACAAAGCTCAAGTGATACTACCGTTAGTTTAACAGCTCCTAACCTAACGCTAACAATGAGTAGCATTTACCCCTTTAAGCGTAAAAATAAAATAGGAAGCAATGATGCCTGGTACGAAAAAATTAGTTTATCGTACAGCGGTAGTTTGAAAAATTATGTAAGTGTAGATGAAGATGAATTTGCTGAGACCAAATTTCCTGAAGAATGGGAAAATGGCATGAAGCATAGTATTCCTGTTTCCATGAACCTAAAATTATTAGATTACTTTACGCTTACCCCTTCTATAAGTTATACTGAAAGATGGTACTCCAGATATATAACTCAGGAATATGATTATGATGAAGAGGAGGTGGTTGAAAAAGATACGGTGCCTGGTTTTAACAGGGTATATGATTATAGTTTCTCAACCAGTATGTCGACTAAATTATATACTTTTTATACCCCCTGGAAAGTTTTTGGCGATAAAATACAGGCTATTCGCCACGTAATGACTCCCAGTGCCAGTTTATCTTATCGTCCTGATTTTAGTGATGAAAAGTATGATTTCTACGACTGGTTTGAGTATTACGATGCCGATGAAGATTCTATCGTTAAATATACTTATTCAAAATACGAAGGATCTATATATGGCTCCCCAAGTTCAGGGGAATCGGGTTCTCTGGGACTATCTTTGAGCAATACCCTTGAAATGAAGGTGAAAAGTGACCAGGATAGCAGTGGATATAAAAAAGTAAGTATACTAGAAAGTTTAAGTTTGTCAACTTCGCATAACTTTTTAGCTGATTCTTTAAAATGGTCAGATATTAGCATGAGTGGACGTACCAAAATTATGGGTACCAGTATTAACTTCAGCGCAACTTTTGACCCCTATGCTATGGACACTACCTCCTCAGGGAGTGCCAAAAGAATCAATATGTCGCAATTTAAAAAAAGGGGTAAGCTTGCCCGTTTAGAATCGGCCAGTATGAGTTTTGGTTTTTCTTTAGGTTCGGATAAAATTAAAAAATGGCTGGCTGAACGCAGAGGAGAAACCTATGGTGAATCTGATGAATCTGGCGATCAGAGCGGTTCTCAGAACCAGAATATGCCAGATATGTCAATGGGACAAGGAGGTCAAACAGGCAATAAACAAAACGCCTCAGGGGGAAATCAGCATGAATCCATATTGGATGAATATGGCTACAATACACTTGCTATTCCATGGAGTTTATCGCTTAACTATAGTTTTAGGCTCAGTCAGGGAGATTTTGACTCGGATAAAATGGACTATGAAAAAGAAATCTCCTCCGATGTGAACTTTAGTGGTAATTTTTCACTCGCTCAAAAATGGAAATTCTCCTTTTCTTCAGGCTATAGTTTCGATGACAATGAGCTTTCTTCAACATCAATATCTATATCCAGAGACTTACACTGTTGGAGCATGAGCTTTAGCCTGGTTCCTTTTGGGAGTTATCAATCCTATTTCTTTAAAATTGGAGTAAATTCATCCATGCTTCAAGACTTAAAACAAGAAAAGCGTAATACTTCAAGAGATTAACTAAGGTCATGAAAATATCAATATGGAATAGACTAGCTTTACAAGCTGTATATTTTGTGGGATTTCAATCCTATTAAAGTTAGAAATCGGCATTGAATAACATGATCTAATTGGTGTTTTTTAAAGTTTTTTTTATTCTGTTCAATCGTATCGCTTAGTAGTTGTTAATAGAATTCAATAAATTTACCCAAATAAGAACTCAATCTTTCATCATATTATTACAAACACTTTTCTAATGTAATTTTATGTATTGATTTGATAATAAAAATAACAAAACAAGGTATGAAAAAGATTATTGCAACAAATGAAGCACCTGCAGCTATTGGCCCTTATAGTCAGGCTGTAGAAATAAACGGGATGTTATTTATTTCTGGACAAATTCCTATTAATCCTGAAACAGGAAGCATTGTAGAGGGTGGCATTACTGAGCAAACAGAACGGGTAATGAAGAATATCGAAGCCATCTTAAAAAAGGCCGGTTATGAATTTACTGATGTGGTTAAATCAACCTGTCTTTTATCGGATATGGCAAATTTTAAACCCATGAACGAGGTTTATGGCAAATACTACCCTACAAATGCCCCTGCAAGAGCTGCTTTTGCTGTGAAAGAACTTCCCTTAGGTGTATTGGTAGAAATTGAAACTATTGCATGTAAATAGTCTTTATTAAAGGAATATTGGACACTGCTTAGTAAGGGTGATATCCTCTTAGAAAAAGTTTAGTAGAGATTATAAATTTAATCTCTACTATGCATTAAATACAAGAAAAGTACATTAAAACAGTCTATTTCACTAACTATTGACCAATATTCGATAATTTATTAAAGGTACATACCATTTAATATCAAAACTGTAACAATCATATAAATGAGTGTTAAAGGCCACCCTATCTTAAAGAAATCATTGAAGCTATACCCACCCGGGCCATATACCATAAGGTTAGTTTGATATCCGATGGGTGTTAAAAAGTTAGCTGCCGCAGCAAAGGAAACTACCAATGCAAAAGGCAAGGGATTTAATCCTAAACTATGTGCTGCAGTAAGGGAAATTGGAAAAACGATGGCCACTGCAGCTTTATTGGTAATATAAGCAGCCAGTATAGATGTAACAGCATAAATTCCAAAAAGAACGGCTATTTTCCCAAAAGGAAAGAGTATCGAAATCATTACACTTGCAATCATATCAGCCACCCCAGTTTTAATCATGGCAGTACCCAGAGCTAGAGATAAGGCAATGATTACGGCCAGATTGTAATCAATACTCTTGGGTAGATCCTTGGCATTGACCACTCCTAGAATATTAATAACCACCAAAACAACCAATAAACCCATAAATAAAGGAATCAAATTGAGAGCAGAAAGGAAAATAGCTAGTAAAGTACCGCCAAACAGTGTCCACACTTTATAACGCTCAGGTTTACGTACCTCTTTAACCTTTGAGATAAGATAAAAATCCATATCATCTTGAGATCGTGAATAAAAAGCCTCTCCTGCCAACAATAATATCACGTCACCAGCTTTCAGTTTCAATTCTTCAAGCTTACCAATTATCCGTTCGCCATTACGGTGAATAGCCAATAACACAGAATCATATTTTCCCCGAAAATTTACATCTCTTACCATTTTAGATATCAGGGTAGAGTTATGGGAAATGACGATTTCCAGCACATCCGCCTTCTTTAGTTTACTCATCATTCCAACAGTAGGCAGTGTTAATGCACTGGTGTCGGACAGTAAATTTGCCACCTCTTCTGATTCACCGGCAAAACGTAGCAGATCTCCTTGCTCAAGCACAAAGCTTTTATCAAAAACCTGATAAGTCGATTTATTTCTTACTACTTCAGCTAAAAACAGGCTTTTATCATTACCCAAGCCTGATTCATCAATAGTTTTACCAATCAATCTTGAGTTTTTACGGACAATAGCCTCTACCATATATTTTCTTTCACAATCCGTTAGCTCTTCCGTTAAAGGAGTTCGGTTGGGTAATAATTTATCTCCCAAAAAAAATAAATAAAGAAAACCTATGATAAGCATTGGAAATCCTACCCAAAAGAAATCGAACATATGTAAAGGTTCCATATCCGGAAAAATAGTCTGGTCAACAACCATACCACTCACTATGAGGTTTGTAGATGTACCAATTAAGGTTACACAGCCTCCTAAGATAGCCGCATAGGATAAGGGTAACAATAATTTAGATGGCGAAATATTATTCCGTTTACTCCAGTTATGAACATAGGGCATCATCACAGCTACCAAGGGAGTATTATTTAAAAAAGCAGAGAAGCCGCCAATCCAAAGCATTATACGGGACAAAAAACCGCGATAACCGCTTGTGCGCGGAAAAATCCTACTAAAAAATATTTCTATAACAGATATTTGCCTGATTGCATCACCTAATAATAGCAACATAATAATAACCGCAATTTGCTCATTGGCAAATCCTGCCAGTAATTCTTTGGGCGTGAGTACCCCAAAAAAACCTAAGACCATTACGGCTACAAAAAAAGTAAATGCAGCACCCAAAAGCTCTTTATACAAAGAAATAAGAATGAAAGCAAGTACAATAAAAACTATAATTACATCAAAATGCTGCATAAAAATATTGCTGTGTCGTTTTAGTTAGCTAACCTGCAAAATTATAAAAATCCGCCAATAAATTAAGTTATAATGGATTCAATTAAGATTTAAATATCATATAAATTTTTAACATCATCAAACCATTTATATTTTGCAGCCATAGAATACATTTTTATAAGTAAAAAACCATTTAATTATTGAGTTAGATTATTAGCTATGAATATTTTAACAATGCACAAAGCCCTCCATCTATTAGTAATTTTTACCAGTAATTAAATTGAGAACTAAGATACCTTAATCAGTCAGAAAAATACCATTTAATAGCACATTACTCTAAGCAAAAACTAACATGTTCGTAATAAGCACTATAAGCTATTTTTAAATTTGATCTATTTTTAATTTCAAAAGGACTTTAGATTAAAAAAGTAAGAACAAACAATTTAGCACCAAAGCTGTTATATAAACAGCTTATAAATAAATTATCAACAATAAAATAAGAAATATGAAAAATCTTCAAGTAATAATTGCAGCACTTATCCTATTAATGTCAACCCAGACCTATGCACAAGAATTTAAGGTAAATACCGATGAATCGAGCATAAAATGGGAAGGAAAAAAAATTGGTGGAGCTCATAACGGTCATATTTTAATCAAAGAAGGAACACTGACATTACAAGAAAACCAGCTGACGAAAGGTGTTTTTTTGATTGATATGAAAAGTATTACCAACATGGACATTGAAGGTGATGAGTATAAAAATAAATTGGTAGGACACCTTAAATCTGATGACTTTTTTGCAGTAGAGAAATTCCCTACTGCACAACTAAAAATTACCAATAGTAAACCATTTGTCAACAATAAAGCTAAATTAACAGGGGATTTAACCATCAAAGGTAAAACGGCACCTATTGAATTTGAAGTAACAAAAATTGGAAATACCTATAGTACTGTACTAACAATAGATCGATCTAAATACGATGTAAGGTATGGATCTAAATCGTTTTTCGATAACCTAGGTGATAAAGTTATTTATGATGAGTTTACTCTGGATGTAAAATTAATAGCTTTTAATTAGTTTTAGGCCGTTAGCTTTTTTAGTCATTATAGATTGCCTATAATGACTAAACTTTAATTAATTGTATCTTAAAATCATGCCCTAGCGACAGATTAACGTTAGCATCTTATAAGCATAAGATAATATTTGCACAAGTTTTTGTATTGCTAGCTAAATAAATTCCACCAGAAGTTTAAAATTTCTTTAATAGCAGGCTTATTTCAACATCTCTTCTACCCTATTCAAATCACCATCATTTTCAGCAGGTTTAAGATGGAGTATTTTAGAAATTAAGCAGTAAATATCCACATTTTCGAATGTAGGTTGTATATAAGACTTTTTAAAAGCAGGTCCTATGGCATAAAAAATACCATGCATATCTTTGTTTCTGGGATCATAACCATGTGCACCACCAATACCATAGCTAGGTCCTTCACCCCAACCTACACTCCAGGCCGAGTCTGCAACTACCACAAGGTCTGCAATACGTTTGTTTTGGTCGTAATGCCAGTATGCGGGTCGTTCTCCAGACCTTGACACTTGAATATGCTTGACTTTACTTAACTCTTCATAAACTTTATTTTGCATATCCTCCTTTGGTTGAACAAAAACCAAGGGATTACCTGGCAAAATATAATTACAATCACTTTGTTTAATATACCTCGACAAGTCAACATATTTCACTGCACTTGTTTTACCCATTCCGTGATCCGTAGTGACAATAAAGTTAATTTCATTGGCATAAGGCAACTTCTCCATCTTATTCAGAAACCGACCTACATAAGCATCTAATTGAGCAATCATATCTTTTGTTTTTTTACCATCAGGACCATATTGATGACCTACCCCATCGGGTTCCGGCAAATACCACATAATCAAGTGAGGACGATTGGGTTCAGGCAATTGTAACCAACTTATTACGGTATCGATCCTTGCCTCCCAAGGAAAATGGTGCTCATACTTTTTCCAGATAGAAGGGTGCATTCCCTGTATAGGAGCTTCGGAACCCACCCAAAAGAAACAGGCCGACTTTAGACCTTGCTTTTCAGCAGTATTCCATATTGGTTCACCACCATAAAAATTTGCATTTTCTACCGCCTTACGATCGGCCACTTTGTAAGTACCTAATTTTGCATCGTAAAAAGTGTTATTAACCAAACCATGATGGCCGGGATACAAGCCAGTAGCTATACTATAGTGATTAGGAAAGGTTTTTGTAGGAAAAGAGGATTGTAATGATTTTGCTTTAACTCCCATCTGAGCTAAACGATCAAAATTAGGTGTCTCAACACCTTCTGTATAATCCCAGCGAAAACCATCCAGAGAGAGAATGACTAGGTAAGGTTGATTATCTATTGAGTTTGATGGAATACCTTGACAAAAACCCAAAGTAAATGTTACAGCACTAAGAATCAGAACTAGATAAAATTTTAAAGCAGCCATTACATATTTTTTAAAGCTTGATAATTAATAAAATTAAAAAAACCGCTCCATAAAATGAAGCGGCTTTCAATAATATATTTAGAACATACACTATTCTAAAGAATCTTCCACATATTCAAACACACCAGTATCTGTACAAGTAAATGTCATTGAGTAAGTTACATTTGAACCATCATATGTTTCAAAGTAAATTTTATAACTTAAATCTATTTCACTGTCAGGATATAGATAGGAAGAGTTACTGTAGCAATTGCTGTAGAAACAGCTTCTTCCCATGAACTAAAACTAGCATCATAATCACCGCTACTAATGCTAAAGTTAACATAATATGCATCTCCACCAAAATATTCTTCTCCTGTACCATAACTATTAACATAAGAGCTTCCTATATTAGCTTCAACATAGTCAACTATTGTTTGATAATCATCAGAAACTAAAGTATAAATAGTAGCTTCGTTTATAGACCAATAACTTGCAGAATAATCATTATATGAAACACCGTCACTTTCAGTGGTCTTTAAATTAAAGATAAAATTAGTAGTTACTTCTTCAGTAGTTTCATAAGCTTCCCAAGCACTACCACTATAAGTATATTGCTGAGCAACTGTAGAGGTAGAACCTGAATAATACTGATATATAACCGCTACTTTATCTTCTTCTTGGGCATATGGATATAAACTAGTCAAGAAGGCAGGCAAATAATCTTCTGGCTCAGCAGTACTTGAGAAGTTATTATATTTTCCTGGCTCCCCACTATCTTCTCCCATTGAGTCATAATCATCATCTGTAAGTGTATACATTTCAACACCGTCAGGCAACTCTACACCATCTTCACTGGCAGCCCACACAGAACCATCGTAAGCCCAATATTCACTTATAGTAGATGTAGTATAGTCACTATAATATTTATAGGTAACCAATACAATATCACCATCTACAGCACTAGGATATAATCCGGCAAGAAAATCTGGCAAATAATCTTCAGGAAGAATATTATAGGCAAAATTATTATAATATCCTGGCTCACCATAATCTTCCCCCATAGAGTCATAATCATCGTCACTCAGTTCATATGCTTCAACAGAAGCGATCTCATCAAGATATTCCAGTTCCCCATTGTAGTAGGTATAAGTAACATCCATAGTTTGATCCGCTTCGCCAAAATACGAAGAATACAATACTTCTGGCATATATTCAGCAACAGTAGCATCTGATGAGAAATATAAATTTGTTGAAACAACAGAACTGCTTGAATAAGCATAATCTGCATCGTCTAATGTATACTCATCTGGAGCTAACTCAAGATCTGCAACAAGCGCATAGCTTTCATTTTCCGCATCGACAAGATCATCATACATATCATCCCAATCTTCGGTAGGCGTACATGCACCCAGTCCGATGATCAATAAACCTAATAGATATAAAAATTGCTTTTTCATTATTTCTATGTCTTTAATTTTTTAGAAATTAATTTTTAATGATGTAGACCATGTTCTTCCGTAACCATAGAATACCTCAGCATCTAAACCTGTAGATCCATCATCTCCTTCTGAAAAATACTCAGTATCAAAGATATTATCTACTTTACCCATGAAAGAAGCATCTAAACCTCCCAGTTTAAATTTATAAATAAAGCTAGCATCTACTAAGCCATATTCAGGAAGTTCCCATACATCACCTGCATCATCGGCACTTGTTCTATCCAAAGCATCAAAATCAGCAAATAGCTTTTCATAGTACACATAATCCAAGCTTAATTTAAAGTCTTTCATCACCTCATACTGAACACCTAAAGCAGCTGTAGTTTGAGCAGCATCACCTACGTGGGCATCAGCAATATATAAACTATAAGGATCGCCAACAGCTACATTATCAACATAAGCCTGAACATTAGCAATATCATTTACCCAAATATGGTCTCCTAAGGACGCCATACCTGTAACAGATAGTTTTTCATTGGGTTGATAATTAAAATCAAACTCTATACCCATATGGCGTGCATCAACTCCTAAAATATTAATAGTCACATCTTCTTCAGTTCCATCACCATCAATATCTTCAGAATCTGAATCGGTAAATGTTTTATCAGCCCAATAAGTATAATAAGCACTTAAATTAGCTGAGAAAGTAGCTGTTCTTAAACCATAACCAACTTCGAAAGTTGAAATTTTTTCATTTACAGCATCATCATTAATCAGGTTGACATAATTTAAGAATACAGCATCAAAATCAGGTTGTGTTTCCATATACCCTCCATTAATGAAGAAGTTATGGTGATCGTTCAAGTTATAATTAAGTCCCCCTTTTACGGAAAAACCTCCAAATGTCTGCCAATCAGTTTCCTGATCACTATCACTATCTAAATAATTGAAATAATCGATACGCTTATATGATTTACTAGAAGCAGAACCTGCGATAAAAGCAGAAATTTTATCTACTGAATATTCAGCTTGGGCAAATAATCCCATCCAGGCTACTTTACCATCATTGTAATAATCAATTTTATCACCTACACGAGCATAATGATCAGGATTATTTAAATCAGCATCATCCAAGTAATAATCTCCACCAAGAAGATCGTCAACTTCGCGGAAGTGATGACCCACATAATATCTTCCATCAAAACCACCTGAAAGTGTTAAATTATCAATTGTTTTTCTCAGGTTAGAAATAATTCCGTACCATTCGTGGTCATTACGAGAATCACGTATAATAGCACTTGAACCAGCATCTCCATTGGCAATATTATTGTCAACAATCGAATCAAAATCTATTTGTCCGTCTCTTAAATCATAAAACATACTAGAATCATCACCTAAAGGACCGGTACCACCACCACTACCGATGGAAGCATATAAAGCAGTTCCTAAATAAGTATTATCATCAATAGTCCAGTTATGGTTTAAAATAGCCTGAGGTTTATGATAATGGTTTAACCTTAAAGTTTGTACTTCACCATCTCTATAACCCCAGTTTTCGTTATATTTAATACCCGATTTACTTTCTTTATACTGACTAACTTCTTGAGTATATGATCTCTGACCATGTTCCTGAGGAGCTCCAAATACAGAAAATGCTAAGCTGTGCTTGTCATTGATTCTTTTTGAAATATTCAGGAAGTAAGAATAAGATTCAAACTCAGTTCCATCAACATAGCCATCACCTTGTGTTTTAGCTAAAGAGATAGAAGCAGCCCATCCTTTTTCATTCATACCGGTAGAAACGGTCATAGATAATTTTTCATAACCATCATTAGCAATACCTGCTCTGAATGTTCCTCCTTTTTGAGCTTCAGTAGTATTGGTTAGAATATTAATACTACCTCCAATTGAAGGAACCGCAATTTTAGCAGCACCTAAACCTCGTTGTACCTGCATCATTCTGGTCACATCGGCTAAACCAGCCCAGTTTGACCAGTACACCCAACCGTTTTCCATGTCATTAACAGGAACACCGTTAATCATAACCGCAACATTTCTCTGATTGAAACCCCGCACATTAATCCTTGAATCACCAAAACCACCACCTTGCTTAGTTGCATAAATAGAAGGTGTTGTTTTTAGAATTTCAGGAAATTCCTGGGTTCCTAATTTAGACTCAATCAAGTCTGCCTTAAGAGAAGACATAGCAATAGGTGTTTTTCTATCCACCGCTACAGAAGCTATAATAGCTACTTCATTTAAACCAACTGAAGAAGATTCCAATTTAATGGTACCCAGGTTGGCGTCACCGTTTACATTAATCGTTTTAATCTGATCTACATATCCCAAGTAACTTAAGACTAATACTTGTTTGCCATTTTCAAGGCCAAGTTCAAAAGTTCCATCTAAAGATGTTACAGTTCCAATGCTTTTATCTGTTTGAAGATAAATAGCAGCTCCAATTAAAGGTTCATTGTTGCTAGAATCAACAAGTTTCCCTTTTACTTTACTTTGGGCCGTCATCCCCATCGAAAGTGCCAGAAATAATCCTAACACATAAAGTTTAGTGATACTTTGTTTCATTTTTAAAAATTTGATTTAGGTGAAATCGTTATTATTTTTCGTTACAAATGTATGAATTAATCCGT
>JBFHKL010000050.1:0-19095 GCA_041595375.1 Saccharicrinis sp. | reverse complement strand
CCTTGCTTAGATTTATTTGTAATTATTTTAAAATCTGCGTCACTCCAATCATCAGTAGTTTGTAATTCTGCAATTATTAGATCATCTTGGGTTAAACCCTCTGTTAAACAATCCTGACCTCTATTCCTACGCCATGTGGCAGTCCCATCTGTTGTTGTAGTACCAACATAATGCGATATACACAAGAAAAAGTCAGATCCGATGTAATATTCCTGACTATTTTCACCTAAAGCACCAGTAAGATTATTTCCAGTTAAAGTTATTTCGTCACCGTCCCAATCAGCAGTCTCGTCCAATAATGTATCTAAATCAGAAGAACCAAGTTTATCTAACTGTGTGATTGCTGTACCAATATCTGCAGTTCCGTCGCTTTGTTTTTCAACAGTTAATATTTTGCTTTCACCAGTCTCAATATCGGAAACATCTACGTTTGAAGCATTCAACAATCCGTCAGCAGCTACGCCGGAGTCCTGTAAATTACCATCTTCATCTAAACTAGCTACATTCCCCTTTACGGCATCAGTAACTTTATCTGCTTTTTTTGCTAACTCAGTGTAAACTCCTCCGGAACTTACGGCATTTGTACTATTTTCTGTTGGTACACTATCAACAGTTACAGTCCCCCCACTACCTATAATCCACGTACTGTCAGAATCATCCCATATAGCCTTTTGAGCATCCGAATCTTCGCCGGCATCAATAATGGCATAATCGCCGGCATTACCATCAGTTATGGCTGTATTAAGTGCCTCGATAGATGTATATGTGCCTCTATAGTGATTATCTAAAGAAGCTAGCTTTGCTTTTTCTTCATCAGTATAATCATTAGTGGATAGAGCTTTGCCGTCCTCAGCATCTACCTTATTATCCAACTCCTCACGTAACCCTATAATATCATTAATAGTAATATCGCCAATAGTTGTGCCTTGGTATGCCCAATGTTCGGGGTTGGTTTCCGGGTCTTCGCCTGCGGGTGCATCTTCTTTTAGCCGGTAAAAGCCCTCTGTTTGGTATTGTGAGTCTTCGCTATCGGCATTTGAAAAACTGACATAGTAATCGGTATCCGAATTATACACATAGTTCTCTTCAGGATCGTACTCTCCAACCTGATCGTCGCTAACGACATCGGCCACGTTCATTTTTTCATCTAACAAAGATTGTAATCCATCGATATTAGCGGCTGGTATATCTTCATCCTTATGCCAGTAGCTATCCATCCAGTGCCAAAACTGAGTGGCCAGCGGAGTAGCTTTGGTAACAAACCAACCTTTAAGTGTATTTTTAGTTTGTTGTGCCATAGCTTAATCAATAGTGAATTGGAATAATGAAAATTCAAAGTCAAAATCATCACGCTCATTGTCGTCAGCAATGACAATACCGAAGCTGTTACTTGATTTTTCTATAGCGGCTATCTTAGCGGTGCTATTCTCGCTTCCTGTGCCGATCGATGATCCTACCGTATTTGCAATTACAATATAATCGGTACTTCCTAAATTATGTGTAATGGTAAAATAACCTGAACTATTCCGAGTTGCTGACACACTAAGACTACCCCTTACTTTTGTGGCTGAACCTGCTGAAGAAATCGAAGCGCCTAACATCAATTTTAACCCTGCCTGAGCGCCTACAGTATCTACATAAACCTTAGTAGCCGGATGGTAATCATCTTCAGGAATAAACTCTTCTTCATTATCCAACTCTAACACATTACTTTTATCGGCTTTTGCCTCCAAATCCTCCTCAAGCGCCAGTATGTCGGTTTCGTTTTGATAGGCCAAGTCTTTTACTTCATCCAAGCGTGTCATTAAGTCCGTTATGCTGTTAATAGAAACGATATCAGCCCAAGCTACATTTTCACTTTCAGTAACCGAAGTACCAAACTCAGCGGAATAAGATGTTTTTACATAGGTTCCGGTGTTCACTGTTACGGTTTCGGTTGTTGTAACAATCTTTACATTTTCGGTTATTGTACCGCCACTAAAAGGCATTAAAATACCGTTTAAAACCATGTATCCACTGGCTGCACTGGTATCGGTTACCTCGCAACCCGAAATTATAATGTTATCGCCTGCAATAGCTGTTAGTTTTTCTAACATAGCATAAGCTGTTTGCATAAAGGCTAGTGCCGTAGTTGTTAATGCAAAGTTTTTTCCACCTAAGGTTAATTTATCCATTTTACTTAATTATTGTTCAACAACATCGAAACGTTTACCAGCTAGTTTGTAATAATTCACCAACGCCTTAAGCCGGTATAATTCAGCGTTAGAAAAAGAGTAAGGTATGTATACAATAAAATCATAGCTCCCACCATCGTAGGCACTATCATTGTGCAATATCAATACCTCTTCTAATTCAGAGTCATCGTTAAGGATAACTGGTTCAAGATCGGTATCACGTTGTAACAAGGTTACCGTTTCGCCTCCTGCATCACCTATATAAATACGGCGTTCGTCAACATCGAATGTATCGTTCAAAACAGCTTCGAGGTAACAAACCTGGCTGTTGTGATTTAACTTATATTGAACAGTTGTGCGATAAGATATAAGGCTATTGTATTGCGTTACCAATGGGCTAGCTAATGCCTTTATCCATGCCACGTTAAAAGTTGTTCGTAAGCGTGAAGGCAGCAACCACAGCATAGCTTTATTTATATCTAAATCAAACATTAGCCGTATAATTAATAGTTAAATTATCATCATCAATATTCAGGTAGCCCGCATTAGGCACCACCTTACCACTTACCGACTCCCAATCGTTATCAGCATATTTAGTTGCCACGCTCAATATTTCGGGTATATCTACACCTTCCGTTTCTTGCAAAGCATCAACCAACTCAGCGGGTATAAACTCACCGTTAAAACTAAGTGAGGTAACAAAGTCTTTAATGGTATCATAAGCAGGATATGTACCTGTATCAGTTAACAAAGCACCTTCATCGTTTAATACTAATGGGTCGTAATAGATATCTATCACCAGGCGAAGCTCATCACCTTCATCGTTTACAACTTCAATGGCTACCCCTGCATCTTTTACTCTTGCCATATACTCGGTAAAGGGTGTAAGTTCATCAGGATCGGATGTGCTTAAGGGTGATAGTTCACCATCGCTACCTTTGGCTATTTTTATATAAAGCGTACCGTTAACTTCAACAACTGCGGCCTGTGTTACAATTTGTGCGTCTTCATCTTCCTCTTCGTAGGTGTCGCTTTCGTCTTCAAGTTCATAACCATACTGAAAGGCTTTGGCCATGGTTGAATACCAGTAAGCGTTATGCGTTAAACGTTGCTCTAATGCAGTATCAACCTCTTCTACCATTTCATCAAACAATAATTGCAACAAGTATATACCTACAGCAATGCAGTAGGTTTTCAACCGCCAAATAGCAGTTTTACTTGTACTTGTAAGTTTGGCGCTTAGTGTATCATCATCCTGAACAGCGTCTATTATTTCCTGCTGTATGTCGCTTATATCTTGTGCCATTTCATCAATTGTTAATTATCTAGTTAATTTAAGACACTTTAAAATTGTATTCAATTTGCCAGTAGCCAATGCCCTGTGGTGTCAGCTCTTCAGTTTCGGTATCGGTTAGAGCTGTGGCGGGTTTAATGCTTTTCCCATTTAAATAATCAACCACCAAACTATTATCTACATCACTACGTGTTTTCAATATTGTTCCGGCGCCTATATCATCAGTCAGGTTTAAATTATTATCGTTAGCCATATTTTTAAGGCCTGACATATCGCCGTACACCTGTATAACCAAATCAAATATGTTTTGACCTGGTTCAACAGTTACCTCATTAGAGGCTTCTTCAGTTTCTGTCTCTATAGTTACTGTTGATAGTTCACTGTAACTAACGTCATCATCAAAAAGCAAAGCCTCTCCAGCTACAGCATCATCAGTAAAACCTATACCATTATCTTGCACCAATTGAGCAATACCCTGCATGTGACCATACTTTCGTATGACCACATCAAACAGGGTTTCACCTGACAGTATTGGTGTTGTGTTGCTCATTAATCTTTATTTTTTAGAGGTGTACCTCTAAGTAAATAAGCTCCAAAGAAAAAGGCTAATACCATTATAAATGCAGTTGGAACTTGCCATTCTACAGATAAGTTTGTTACAAAAGAAGCTGCATCCTGGTTAAAGAAGTATAGAATAATAACTACCCATAATAATGCAACGAAGTTGGCTACAACAATATAAGCAATGTTTCTGCGTGCTTTACTTCGCTCAGTATTTTCACTTAGGCTTGAGCCAACAAACTCCGCAACCTTATCTGCTACTTTTACATTAAAATCTGCACGCTCTTCGTTAGTAAAAGCAAGCTTATCAACACCACTGCTTACGGTATCAAATACCTTTTCAAGTCCTATTTTACCTTTAAAAATTCCCATATATTAAGTCCTTTCTGTCCAACCAGGAACAAATATTTCCTGTTCTAAATCACGGTTAGTTATCTCATCGTATCTTTTAAGCTGATAAAAGTTCATCCACTTTAACAGCCATTCAATTAGCTTATCAGAGTTACGAGACTTATATCGAGCTGTTGACATATAGGTCTCCAGAGCATCAATGGTAATATCACCAATACCACCGTCAACCACTAAATCAGGATAGTCCTTTTGGTTTCGGTTTAGTTTATTGAGTGCATTTTGCAAACATTTGGCACCATAACCAACACCCATATTAACAGAAGTGTCAAATAGCTCATTGGCTATTTCTTGAGGCATATGCACACAATTTAGTTTATCCCAAAAGTGGTATCTATAGAATGACTCCACAAAATCATTTAAATCAATACTCCCCGCAAAGTTTGCCGCCCAATGCCCTGGGGCAAACTGTTCCTTAATCTTATCGATGATTAGCCAACCACCCCATTCAGGCCAAAAATTACGAGCAATACCTTTGTATGTTTCTCCACCTTTATCTTTAGCATGATCAGAATGTCCACCCTCATGCTTTAAAGTCTTTTCAAATGCTAGTTCAAATCTTGCCATATCTATTCTTCTAATTCATAATCTAACTCAAATTCACCATCGCTATCAATGGAAAAATCATTCACACTATAACCATCAGCTTCAATACCTACTTTAATAGCTTGCTTGATTTCGTTAATACTTGTGCTTTGTTTTTTTAAGTATTTATTTAAGCCTATCCCAATAGTCGGGTTCTCTTTTAGCTCCCCAGGTTGCAACTGACACAACAGCTCTACATGCTGATCATCTGAATCACCGGTCACAAAGTCGCCGTCCTCAGTTGAAAAGTTATTGTCATCATCGAGTAATATATCTTGCCGTGCCATTAGTGTTTTATTTTATTATTTTCAAAATCGCTACTTGCAAACTCTGAGGCTTCGGTTGTTGTTGAGCCAGTCGTTCCTGGAACTCCAACCGCTGGTGATCCACTTCCTCCTGTTACTTCAATTATAACATCGCTATGTACATGGCTATTAAATTTACTTACCAATTCGTTAAGCTTTGTTACTAGGCTTTCGATAATGGGTAAACCTCCATTGGATCCACCATTGATAATAATCTGATCAATTTCGGACGCCGTTAATAGATACCCATCGGTGCGATTATTTTCAACCAACAAAACCAAAACATTGCTACCCACTTTTGGGTAGATGACAAAACAGTTATTACCTGGGCTTGTAATGGCATTTAAACGCACTTTAAACAACTCAGGTAAATTATCACGCTCAACAGTACAAGTGTTGGTATCTTTATCTACTGAGACAACTGTACCTTCCGTCACCATTACCGGAATAATATCCTTTGCTGTTTTCTCAATAGCCTCTTGTATAACGCTCTCTAAACTCATACTTTAAAGCTTAAGGTGTTTTCACGTTCAAAACCTATAGATAAACCATAACGAATAATTGTTTTTTCTATCAGGTAATCACCTTCACGGTCAGGTTCCAGACTATCAATGATAGTAAGCTTATCGCCTGCGCAAGTTCGAGGATAGGAAAAACCAGTAACTGAACCGGAATAACCATCAAAGCAAAGTTTGTTGTACCACTGGTTCGTTACTTCCTCCAGTTCTGCCTGTGTAATAGCACCAAAATTTAGCGTTCTAACACTGGCACTTTGCTCATCGCTACCCACTTCGTAGGTGAGCTTTGAACCATTACGCTGATTGGCTATGCCTTTTATTTTTAATTCTATATCTTCTTTTCGTTGATACTTAAGGTTGTTCTTTTTAACATTAGCGTAAAACTCATATACATGCGTATCTCCAAGCCCACGTGCATCATAAGCAAACTGACAGGTTAATGTATTGTCACGTATGTAGCTGTAAAAGCCGTATTGTTTTTGCAGCTCACGCAATACACGATAAGTACTGGCATTGCTTATCTGAAAAGTTCCTAAATTAACGTCAGGACAATCAATAGTATAATCACTGGCAACGTATGTAAGCAGCTCTTTTAAGGTTATCGACTCCCAAGCTTTCACAAAGTTGTTTCTTTTAAGCGGATAAAAGGCATCATCAACATGCAGCTTTAAAGGTTCTGAGGATTCAATTTCGTTCACATAACCAGTAAACTCGGTGTAGTAATCACCATCATAACCTAATTCAATGGTAACAGCATCGCCTGTGGCAATATAATCAATAACGCCTTTACCTGCTATGGTATCATAATTACGAGGCAAAACAATAGTGGCCTTATCGCCCAGTTCTTTAACGCTCTGCACAATTTCAACGCGGTTTACGGTTTCAAAAACTACATTGCCTACTGTTATTCTTGCATTTGGTTCGTAATACATAGCTTATTGTTTCTGAACTAAAAAATTAGCTGAACTTGTACTTATAGCGTTTACTCTGTATTTAACTGTATCAATGAATCCCTCAACGAAACTGACTTCAAAACCACTTTCGAAAAACACTTCATCAATGCCCAAATCATTAAAAATAGTACCCACTACCGCATATGTACCGGAAGCCTCAAACATGGCATTTACCTTTTTTAAAAGTTTCTGCGGATAGTTATGGTCTTCATAATCAATTATAATACCTTGCATGCGTATTTCAAAAGGCTTAAGGCCAAAGTTCTCAATCACATCAAACCCACTTCGTTCTATTGCTGTGCGTACTACATGTTTTTCACGCCTAAAGCTTACCATTGGGGGCGGTGCTAAATAGCCCTGTGAATTATCAGAGCTAGAGAATTTGAAAAAGGGTAGCGCTTTATTAAGCTGTGTATTAATGCCAAATTTGTATTCATCACCACTTATTGAATTTGTGAATTTTACATTGCCAAAGGTTTCGTCAGCATCACCATATACATCTAATCCGGGTAGGTTAATGTTAACACCTCCCATTCCGGCTAATTGCACTATTCGTGGTGCTACTTTTTGCGCAGTAATACCAAACGCCTCGTTATACCTTTCAATTATACCGCTTAACTTAATTGTCCCCATTGTTTTGATTCTTTACACCCAATAATCCTTGTTCGCTTAACCACTCCAATTGCCTGAACTTTTCCATCCATATATCATCATCCAACTCCTCGGGAAAAGGGATATGCATAAAATGGCTCATTAAGGCATTGGCACGCCTAAAAAAATTAACCAGTTGCCTTGAGCGACTATCACAATCATCAACTGTGTCGATGTGAGGATAGCCGCCTATAAGTTTTTTATGTTACTTTTTGCTACAGGTAAGAGGTTGGTTAAAAAGTCGAAGGCGCCGTAAAACAAAAAATCATCTTGCTTTACTCTATCCTTTTCGGTCAACAAACAAGCATTAATCAAAATTTCTTTTGACTTATTTGGATCTTTATCCATCCACTTTTCGAACTCACCTACTGTTTTACGATCGGGTACACGACCAACAACCGCTAAAAACTGTGTGCGATCTTCATCAACAGGAAGCTCTCCAAGCTTAATTTTACTTTGTCCATACCGCATTTTCCATGCATCAATAGTTTCCTGAGTAATACCATCTGGTAAAACATTGCCATCAGCCATATTGATGACTGTTTGAACAACTTCTTTTTTTTCTTTCTTTTCTACTGTCATTTTTTGGTGATTTTTTAAAGAAGCAGCCCCGAAGGGCTGTCATTCTTTATGCATTATTATAATCAATGTCTAACACAAATAATTCGAACTGGTATTTTAAATCCATTTCGCTAGGCACCTCGCGCCCCTGGCTTTTAAACTTCACCAACAAAGTATCGTTAATAATGTCGTTATTATCATTGATGAACGTTACGTTTATTTCAAAAGGTTTTATATCCAACAAACTACCTCCTGCGGCCTTTTCAATAGAGCTAATACTAGCTAAACGCATGGTGATAGAATTTTGATGTGTAATTTTTCCTTTCGAATAACTGGTGGGTTTATTACTTCCCAGGCTATGATTTAACTGATGTTCTTGTTCGGTTCCGTAACTAATATCAGTTACCTCGTAACCAACACTTGCAAACATCGATATAACAACATCGCCTGCATCGTAAGCCCTTCCGTTTTTTCTTACTGTACTCATTACAATGAAGTTTTAAGGTTTACAGTTCCACTAATTGATTTAATAGTGCCCGTTGGTACCCATGTGTAGCTTACAAGTAATTCCTTATCACCGGTTAATAGGTCACTATCAGGATCAACTGTAGTTTCACCGCCAGAAATTTCGCCATCGCCTGCCATTTCATCAAATACGGCATTGCCCAAACCTTCGAAGTATTTACACATTCCTGTGCTTAATAAACCAGTATCCGTATCAACAGGCACAACAGATTTCACCTTGGGTAAATAAGCTGTGCGAAGCTCTCGCATAACCTTAGCATTGGTCAAACTGTGCGCTATGGTATTTTCATTGATGTATCCATCACTATCAACAACCTCAGCTGCACATACATAATCATCGTTCCAGTAATACCCTGAAATACCCACATAACTTATGGCAAAAATATACCCTTTATTATCCAAGTTATCCAGGTCATCATAAGCAGCTGTTATTTTTACGTGATTACTTAAACCTGCAGTTAACCAAATTTCATCATCGGCATCGCTAATATCATTAGTTTCAACCTCACCAATATTTTCATTAACCGAGATAGCAGCACTTGTACCTAACACAGTACCTACATCAGCATATTTTTGTGATTCCCCTTCCAGGGCATCTGCATAATCCCAATCCTGCCCTATGCATATGGATACATTATTGTATTCCATTACCGTTTCTGATACCTCAATGGCTTTTAAATCGAGCATCGAAGCCGATAAACCATTAATACCACGCCCTTCTAAAAACACATGTACAGGCATTGCTTTATCCCAGCTCCAATCGTGTAAGTCCTGAGCCAATGAAATTGAAGCGTACACAGTATCTTCAAGGCCATCTACATATACAGGAGAATAATCAGAAGGTGGATTAAATGCCACCGCTAAACGGCGCATATCTCCATCAGCTCCAGCAATCATACTCTGTGCATAGTTACTAATCAAATCCTCCATAGTGGAAGCTTCGGTACCAACAACAAGGTAAAGCGGTGTGCCTTCTCCGGCCATGCGGTAAAACTCAGTTATGTGCCTATAAACGCGTACATCATTGTTCGCATCATAATCAGCATCAATACCCATGTCTTCGGCATTCGCTACCTTTTCTATTTTGTATAAGGTGCCATTAACCACTCCGGTTACAGAATCGCTTGAGGCTACAGCAGGACCATTTATTAACAATCCGCTTATTGCATCTTCAAGTTCATTAACCGCAGTTCCAACAGAACCTTTTGTAATTACAACGCCCTTCATTTACTAAGCATTTTCGGTTTTTGTAGATGTTAATCCCTCACGAGAATACTCTGTTGGGCTGTTTTTTTTGTCAACCATGGCAGCTATAGCGTTGCTTTTCGAAAAGAAAAACTCACCATTGTCATTTTCGTACATAACATCCTTTTTATACTTATCTAACATTGCCAATTTTTGCGCTTTGGTAAGCGTTTTTTTAGTTGTTTTTTTAGTTGTAGCCATCTTATTTTAAGATTCTAAATGCGTTAATAATTAAACTTAATAGTACTGTAAGCGATCCCCACCATGCCGAAATAGTCTTATTTCTTGTAGTTATTTTATCTACTTCGCGCTCTAAAATGTAATGGTCTTTTGAAACCCTTTCGAGTTTTTCAGATATATTACCAACTCTCTCATTTAGGAGAATGAGCAGCTCTCGCTCCGAGAGCTTACTCATATCAACTGGGGAATCATTCATCTATTACAGAAAAAAAACTATTCTTCGCTTACGTTATCACTCACAATAGCCCCACGTGCATCCTCTCGAGTTGGTAACACTACGTAATAGTGACGGAAGTTTACACGGTTGCTTTGATTATCAGGATCGGTACTTGCAGGTGAGTAATACATCTTAGTCCATCCTGAGGCCTTAACGGCACGTTCTAAACTAAAGAACACTGACGCTTTTTGTGATGTATCGGTACTTACAGCACCATAACTCAACTTAGTAAGTGTACTTGGTTCATATTCTGGATTACCAACATAGGTGTAAATTTCGAAACCATATTTATTATATACCTGACCAGTGGCCGTGTTATAATATTGGTCTCTAAATTTCTCATCCAGCTCCAATAAATCGTTTACATGGTCGTTACACAATACCAAGCGCCTTCCTTCATCAGCCACCTCTAATGCATCAAGCTTACGCTTTAAGCTTATTAAATCGGCTAACTGTAGCTTTTTACGGCCACTGCCATCATCAGCGCCAGTGGTAACAATTACAGGCATATCATCCGTATTACTACTTGGAGCTAATGAGTGAATCGACTTTTTAAATTTTGCCTTCGCAATAGCACTTGCATGCTTCTTTTTTACCGTAGCTATTTTTTTGTACGATAAGGCATAAAGCTCATCATCGGTAACCGGTGTAACTTTTGTTTGGTATTTATCCAGGGTAATGGCTATGTCTTCGCCATCTAAGGTTTGCTCATCAATAGGATAGGTAGTATTATTGATTAACACATCGGGCTCAACACCCATGTAAACCAAGTGAATAACCTGCATTTCATCCCCGACAGCACTTACATAGCTCGAATAGTCTTCTATACCTTCGAGAAAAGTGGCATTTTCGGCCGTTGATAAAGCTTCTTTAACAGCTCCTGTCCATACCTCACGGTAAACACCTGACATGGCTATTCCTCCACCCATGGGAATAAATTGCAAGATCATTAAACCGCCTATAGCGTAAAATGCTCCAATGCCTAAAATAAATGCAAACGCCACACCTCCCATGATAGATACTAACGCTGAGCAAAACAGGCTAAATAAAAATTTTGTGTATTTCATCTTATATTATATAAAAAAATTGTTACTTAGGTTCTACACCCCACTTAGCTTTGTATAAAGCCTTAAAGGTTTCCGGATCTTTCTCTGCCATTGCCTCCAATTCGGCCACAGCTTCTTTTTGGTATTTATCCCAATCCCAATCCTTACGGGCGGCATTTGGCGTACCAGACCCACCTTTACCACCTCTTAAATGGCTGGTAATAGTTTCGGGCTTTTGCATATCGGCAAGGATGGCATTTAAATCCTCTAAGCCTAACTTTTCGCCGCGGGCTACATAAACATCTTTTTGCTCTTTACTAAGCTTACCCGCTGTAATAGCACCTTCAACAGCTGCCTCAATAGCCTTTTTTCTTTCGGCATTAGCAGCATCATCTTTAGCCTTCATTTTTGCATCAATGGCGGCAAAAATCTCCTCCTCGGTACTTTCTGCCGTTACACTGGTAAGGCCGTACCTTGCAATCACTTCTGGTTTATTCATCTCAGATTTTGAATTATTAATTTGTGGTTTTTGTTTAGTAGTAAGGGCTGCAAAACGATCGTAAACAGCTTTAGCTCCTATGTTTGATGCTGTCTCGGTGCTCAGGCTTTCAACATCTTTTACTTTGGGGTCGAACTTTGAACCTACAAAGCCATGCTCAATAAGCTCATCGGCGTCAAACCAATAATCAGTACCATCAAACCAAGCCTCTATTTCTTCATCACTTTTACCGGTTCGATCTTTAATTTCAGCTTTAAAAAGCTTTTCCATCGATCGCAATAGCTTTGCAGTTTGCTCTAGCTCTTTTGCGTTACCATGTGCGCCACCTGAAGGAACATGTAACATCCCAAAGCCATTTTTAGCAATGTGGGTGTTCTCTTTTTTAGCTGCCAGCATAATAATAAAGCCCATGCTAGCCGCTACACCATCTACATAAATATGCAGTTCACCATCAAAGCCAACTAAGAAATTGTAAATTAAATGACCATCAAAAACAGAACCGCCGTATGTATGCAATCTAAAATCAAGCTTTTTAAAGCCCTCCTTTTTTATTTCATCAATAGCGGAACTTACAGCTCTAAAGTCCATATAGTACCCACCCACATAACCGTAAATGGTCAATACTGCTTTATCACTTAATTTTTCGAGTTTAAACATTGGCGATTATGTTACTTGTTTTTGCGGCTTTTGCCCTTTCGTATATGCAAGAATAACTCACAAAAAAAGCCCCTGCAAAAAGTAGTGTAACCCTTATAACAGAGAGTGTAAGAGTGTAACTATAATTCGTTTTTAAAGTCTCTAAAGTTCACTTTTGCGTATAAATAATGCGTAGATGGCAAAGGAGAAAGAACATAAGGTAGCTCGAATTATGTATGTTGAGCAGGGCAAAACAGCTAAAGAAATTAGCAGATTAGTGGATGTAAGCGAGCAAACTCTAAGTAAGTGGATAAACACCAACGGATGGCGTGATGAACGTAATGCGCGTTTATCAGCTCCTGGAGTTCGTACCGATAACATTAAGCAATTGATTAATGATCTTACCGAACAACGCCTAACGCTCACACGTGATTTGAAAGAAGCTGAAGCCAGAGTTGATTTAGAACGCTGTACCGAATTACGTTCCTCTATTGCCAAAGTTGATGATGGGGTTAGCAAGTGGAATAAAACACTTGAAACCATTAACAAAGAGAGTACGGTCACATTATCCATGTACCTATTGGTTATGGAAATGATATTTGATGCGCTGCGACATCATGATGAAAAGTTGTATTTACTAATGCTCGACTTTCAAGAGGTGCATTTAAATGAGGTTTCAATAAAGTTTAAATAGCAGCTAAATGAAGCAACAAGATAAGCAAGCGTTAAAAAAGTACCAGGAGAAACTAAACCTCATACGCCGTGGTAATAGTATAAATCCATACGAAACAAAAGAACAACAAAGAGAGCGTATTGATAAAGCTAAAAAGGACTATGGTTTTTTTGTTTCCAATTACTTTAAGCATTATGCTGATGCTGAATGTGCCGACTTTCAAATTAAACTAGCCAATAGAGTTAAACGTAATCCAAAGTGCAGGGAGCTTGTTAGGTGGGGACGTGGTTTAGCTAAGTCTGTTCATTGCGATATATTAATACCCTTGTGGTTATGGATTAATGAGGAAAAGATATACATGGTTATTGTTGGTAATAGCTATGATAAAGCTGAAACACTCCTAAGTGATGTGCAAGCAGAATTCGAAAGCAATCCATTGTTAATACATGATTTTGGCGAACAAAAACTATTAGGATCCTGGACAGATGGTGACTTTAATACAAAAGACAATAGGTTTAAGGGTAAAGCCTTAGGTATGGATACAAGCCCCAGGGGATTAAGAGAAGGATCACAAAGGCCAAACCTTATTGTTTGCGATGATTTAGAAGATAAGTTCACTTCTAAAAATCCCAAAAGACAAGATGATGTTGTTGAGTGGATTGAAAAAGATTTGTTAAAAACAATGGATGGAAAAATAAGAAGATATCTTCATCCAAATAATGACCCATGGCCTCGCTCTATTCAAAACCTATTAGAAAATAGGCATCCAAAATGGCACTTAGATGAAGTAAAAGCTTATGATCAGATAACTTACAAACCAACATGGTATCAAAAATATGATGATGACTACTATCGTGAAATAGAGGAAGAGGATGGAAGCCTAGCTTCACGTGCCGAATACAACCACGAAAAGCATACCGAAGGTAAGATTTTTACCGATGAAATGATTCAATGGGCTAAGCCTCCTCGTATCGACCACTTTAAAATGATTGTGGGTTTTTGGGATGTGGCATATTCAGGCAAAAACGATTACAACGCTGTTAAAGTTTGGGCTTTATATGGTCGTAATTTTTGGCATTTAAAAGCATTTGTAAAACAATGCAAAATGGCAGATGCTATTCGCTTTATGTACGATTACGAATTAGAGTTGCCTTCAAACGTTATTGTTCATTGGAAAGTGGAAAGCCAGTTTTGGAACGACCCTATGAAAGATGCTTTACACAAGGTTGAAAGGGAACGTAAACGACATTTAAACATTGTTGTTGTTGAACGACCACGAGCCAACAAGTACGATCGTATGTTAACTATGCATCCTTACTACCAAAATAATAGAATATACCACAATATAAAGGAGCAAGCTAGCAACGATATGCAACAAGGCTTAGCACAACTAAAAGGTATTGAACCAGGCTACAAAACACATGATGATGCACCCGATGCCGATGAACAAGCCATTAACCAATTGGCCGAATATGTAAGAACAGAAGCCTTTAAACCTCGTATTACATCAACTGATTTTATGCGCTCAACATATAGTAAAAATAGATTTTGATATGGCATTCCTACAAGAAAGTGATTACGATGTTCAGGTACGTTCCGAAATATCAAAAATAATTGATGATACGGACAATCGAACCAAAATATTAAAAGCCCAAAAAATGGCTATTGCGCAAATGAAAAACCATTTGGCTGGGTTGTACGATGTAAACGCCATTTTTGTGGATGCACCTGAAGATGATGAAGAGGATACTCGCGACCAATATATAGTGATGTTGGCTATTGACATAACGCTTTATCATTTATGGACTAAAGAAGGTGGTAATAACATTCCTAAAACACGTGAGCTACGCTATAACGATGCATTAGAATGGTTAAAAGCTGTACAAAGTGGAGCTCAAGCCGATTTACCAGCCCTAACCAATGATAATGGTGAGGAAATAAGCTTTGTACGAATTTGGAGCGAAGGCAAACAGGAAAGTAATAGATTTTAATTAAGCTACTATGATAACTAAAAATATAACTACGGTTAAAGAATACTTGTGGGGAGCATTTAAACAAACATCCATGCCAACATCGGCCACAAATTCAAAAACGCATAAGGGTATTATTACACAAATAATTGCTGAATTTTCTGACCGAAGTCGTGCGGATGTAAAAAAGTGGCGTAGTGCCTGGGATGCTTTCGATGACCCTGATGAACCAACATCGGTTAACCTGCAGGATTTATATACCAACCTAATGACTGATGGACACTTAATGGCTCAAATAGAGGTACGAAAAGCAGCTGTAACCAGTAACCGCTTTGTTATACACGACAGCAACGGACAAGAAGTGCCCGAACGCTCCGAACTATTACAAACCGAATGGTTCTATCATATGATGGAACACTTGTTGGATAGTGTTTATTTTGGCTATACCGTATTAGAGCTAACTGATCCTACAACCATGAAGTGGGAACTCATTCCACGCCGTAATATTATACCGGCAACAAACTTTGTATTGTTTGAAGCCGATGGTGAGGATGGTGTTTTCTTTGATGACCAGATGTATGTACGTAATATTATTTCGTTGTATAATATTGATACGCATGGAATACTCAACTCTATTGTTCCTCAATTAATTTGGAAACGAAACGCGCAACAAGTATGGGCTGATTTTAGCGAGCGCTTTGGTATACCTATGGTAACGGCCGAAACATCAATAACCGATAAAACCGAACTAAATCGCATTGAGGGAATGTTGCGGCAGTTAGGACAGGCGGCACAAGCTGTATTACCTGAAGGTACAAAAATAACTATTCACGATAATAGCACAAAAGGCGATCCGCATAAAGTATTCCTGGAACAAATTACCATGACCAATAATGAAATTGGTAAACGTATTGTTGGCGGAACCATGCTTACCGATGATGGATCGAGCTTGAGTCAAAGTGAAGTTCATGAGCGTACACTTGACGAAAAGATAGCCGAAAGCGACCGACGTATGATTGAATTTACCGTTAATGGCAAGCTTATACCACTATTGCGCACATGGGGATTTCCTTTCCAGGAAGGTGACCGTTTTGTTTTCGATCGATCCGAAGATTTAACCATGGACGAACATTGGAAAATTGTTAGCGATGTTTTAATTCTTTATGACGTAGATGAAGAATGGTTAATAAGGCGGTTTAATATTCCTATTGTTGGCAAAAAAGAAACGGTAAGTTCAACCGGAACCACACCAACAGCCTTAAGTAAAAATTTTCGTTAGGGAGTAGTCCAACGGCCACGGCTATTCCCAAAGCTTTATATGAGCCATGCCCACATTGTGGAGGCAAACACCCCACCGCAGCAAACAGCATGCCCGAAGGTGTTGAAAGCAAAATTAAAAGCCTTTTAAATACGCTTTTAAACGATGTTTTTAATAAAAATATTAAGGCCGGAGACATATACCAAAAGCTTTTAAAAATTGTTGGTAGTGCTTTGCAGCAAGCTACAACTTCAGGAACAGGACAAAGCTTTACGCAGGTTGATTGGAGCACCCCAGATGCTAATATGTTGCAACGTTTAACACGTGATGTTTGGCAGTTTTCGGCCGCTAAAAACTATCAGCAAATGCGTGATATGACACTCGCTTTGGTTGATGATGATGGTAAGCTTCGCAGCTTTGCCGATTTTAAAGAACAAGCAAGCAAAACACATGAAAAATACAATAGTACCTGGTTAAAAACAGAGTACGACCATGCTGTAGGATCGGCAACCATGGCCAGCCGATGGAGTGAGTTTGAACAGGAAGCCAATGACCAGCCATATTTAAAATACCAAACCGTAGGGGATGGCAATGTAAGGCACGAGCATCAATTATTAGATGGCATTGTACGTAAAATAACCGACAGCTTTTGGAACAAGTATTTTCCACCTAATGGATGGAAATGCCGCTGCGATGTTATTCAGCTATCGGCCAGTTATGCAAGCGAAACCGATGCCATATCCAAAGTACCTATTGATGGTATGTTTGCTACAAACTTAGCAAAAACAGGATTGGTATTTCCTAAAGGGCATCCTTATTACAATGGTGTACCTGATGATGTTATACGCAAGGCGGTGGGCAGTTTACCCAATGATGTGGCATATAACAATGTTTATACCAGCGAAGCTACTGGCAATACGGTGGACTTACATATTTACCACGGTATAAACGAAACTCCTGGTAATATTAAAACGGCTAAGTTTTTAGCTGATAACGGTTACGATGTTAAGCTTTTGCCAGTACTTGATAAGGATGATGACGACATTAGGGAACTGGTTTATAAAACAAACTCATTTATTAAAGGTAAAAACCCCGATGCATTAATAAATAACAGGTATTTGGTTGACCTAAAAAACTGCAATAACAGTAGCGTTAGTGCTATTCATAACGGTATACGCAAAGCAAAAGATCAGTGTGATTATGGTGTAATTAATTTACCTGAAGTTATGAATAGGAACAGTATTGAGGATGCGGTTAGAGGACAAATGAAACACACCAAAACATTTAAAGAAACATGGGTAATTAATGGTGATGATTTATTGAAATACGACCGTAAAGGTTTAGGACTGGAATAAAAAACAAAACGGCCAGCTAATAAATTAACTGACCATTTTGGGAAGTGTGGGACTGCTCCCTCACTGGTACAAATATACAATACAATTAATTAAAAAACAATACTATGGACGGACAAGCAAAAGTTACTTTATTGCTGGAGATGAAAAACCGTATTAAAACAGGTATGTCCGAAGCTAAAAAAAAGGTAAATAGTGGTGTAGGGGAAATGAAAGCCAAACTTTCAGAACTAAAAAACCATCATGTTGCTATGTTTTCGGCTATGCGTAACCAAATACCCCTGTTTGGCAATGCCATGCAGCTGCTTGGCAATCCATACACTCTACTAGTTGCAGGTGCTATTACTGCAGCTATGTTTATTGGAAAAGCTACTAATGCAGCTGCCGATTTTAATCATGAATTTTTGGCCATTAAACAGCTAAATTTAGATAAGAGTACGCAACAAATGGATAACTATAAGGATTCCATTAAGTCCGTTGCTTTTGAAACCGGACAAAACCTGTTAGATACCACTAAGGCATTTTACGATATCCAATCGGCTACAGGTTTATTTGGTAAAGATGTGGCAGACATTACTACCAAAGTAGGTAACTATGCCCTGGTAACAGGTGCAAAACTACCCGATGCCGTAAACCAAACAGTAAAGGCTATGAAAGCATTTAAGCTGGGGGTAGGTGACATTGATAATCTTTTAACAGCCAATGCAAAAACAGTACAAATGGGTATTACTACCTATGATGAGTTGGCGCGTGTACAAACTGAGTTTGCCGGAGCAGCTGCCGGAGCAGGGCAAAATGTAGATACTGCTAATAAAATGTTTGCCGTATTTACAGCTATTGCAAAGGATAGTACCACAGCCGCAACCATGACAAAGAGTGCTTTTGAAGGGTTTACCCAAGCAAGCACTGTTAAAGGTTTAAAAAACTTAGGTGTTGAAATGTACGATGTTAATGGCAATATGCGTGACATGACAAGCATTTTAAAAGATGTTTCAACACAGTTTAAAGGCATGAGCTCAAAACAAGTAGATGAAACAATTGCTAAAATAGGCGGTCCCGAAGGATTACGTAATTTACTAATCAAATTAAAAACCGATGCTGACGGCCTGTTAGGTACATTCAATAAGTACGATAAAGTACAGTTTGATTGGGCTAAAGCTATCAAGAACGCTAAAGGCGATTTCAGAACCATGTCACAAATGGCAAAGAACAGATTGGGTGTTGTAATGGCCGAAATTGGTGAAAAGTTTTTACCATTGTGGGTTATGGCACTCGATAAAGTAAACAACGTATTAGGCTTTGTTTGGGAAAACTTTGATACTATTTGGACTGTAGTTAAAAACTTAGGTATTGCTTTAGGCGTTGCAAAGTTGGCTATGATTGCTTTTAACTTAATTACTGCCGCCAATCCAATAGGAGCTATT
>JBFHKL010000049.1:0-19534 GCA_041595375.1 Saccharicrinis sp. | reverse complement strand
CACTAATGATTTTGAAAAGAATGTCGGCTTATATTGGTATATCACTGGTCATAATTTTAGTTGTTATCTTTCTATTTATATATCAATTGAAAATTATAAGAAAGCAACGTAACATAGAGGAAGTAAGACAGAATTTCGTAGATAGTATGACTCATGAATTACGTCATCCTTTGCAAGGGGCATTATCGTTAACTGAAATATTAAATAATAAAAGTTTTGCTGAAAATAAAGCGCTTAGAGATGATGCCATATTAAAAATAAAACACAATATTGAAAGTGTAAGCTTGTTACTTGAATCTATTGTGCAAAGATCATACTCCGATCAATTACAACATACAGCCGAATGGAAAGAAGGTAATTTAGTTGACATTATAAATAAGCTAATTGCTTCATTTAATATAACAACCACTAAAACTGTAAATTTCACTACATACTTTAGTGATGACAGCTGCCGTCATTGGTTCGATCAAGTTCACCTACCTAATGCTATAAAAAACCTAATTGATAATGCCATAAAATATTCAGGTGAAGAGGTAAATATATTTATTGAGTTATTTTCCAATGACACAGAACTAATCATTAAAGTAAGCGATGATGGTGATGGAATTAAAGAAGAAGAGTTAACACATATATTTGATAAATTTTATAAGGTTCACCATAAACATAAAATATATGGACTTGGCCTGGGATTAAGTTACGTAAAATGGGTTTGTCAAATTCATGATGGGAGCATAGAGGTTGAGAGTACTGTAGGTCAAGGTTCTAATTTTACCATAACAATACCGCGTTTTAAATAAAAGAGTAAAATGAAGAAATTATTATTAGCAGAAAATAACCAGGATTTTGCGTATGTTTTAAAATGGCACTTTGAGCAAACTGGTTTTGAAATATATACAAGTACTAAAGGAGAAGATGCACTTAATTTATTTAAAATAAACCAACCGGATATTATTTTATTAGATATTAATTTAGATGGAGATATAACCGGAAAAGATGTGGCAAGAGAGGTCAGGAAAATTGACAAAATTACGCCTATTATATTCATGAGTGGCGAAAGTAAGTCTCCTACAGATGTAGTTGAAGGGTTTAATATTGGTTGTAACTTCTTTTTAAAAAAGCCTTTATCTATTGACGAAATAGATGTGCATGTAAATGCGGTGTTGAATACCAGCATAACTAAAAATACTTATAAATTTAATCACTGCACCTTTAATCCCAGCGAAAAATCCTTGTTTCAGAATGGCAGCAAAGAAACCTTATCAGAGAAGGAATGCCAGGTATTACAGGTTCTTGCAGACCATTGCTCACAAGCTGTAAACTTAACTTACATCATGGAGACTGTATGGCAAGATACACTTATGGAAGAGTCGCTAAGAAATATTGTAAGCAGTTTACGAAAAAAGATAAAAGGCAAAGGTCTGCAAATAGAAACCATAAAAGGTGTTGGGTATAAATTGGAGGATTCTGAATAGAATGACATATATATTATACTGTATAATTTATTTTTTTCATAGTGATTCTAAGTGTACTAAGTGGCTAAGTGGTTTGTGATAAATGAAAATTTCCAGATAATGTATGTTTGGTGCTTATCAATATTTTTCGGATTCGATGTGTTAAATTATTGGTTTAGAGTATGTTCGTAAAAACACCTTCTAATTCACTACAACAACAGACCTAATGTAGCATTCACTTTTTCTCTTAGTGATTCTAAGTGTACTAAGTGCCTAAGTGGTTTGTGATAAATGAAAATTTCCAGATAAGTATGAAGGTGAAAAGATTATTGCAAATAGTTGGTTTGAGTTTGAGGGTTAATGAAGTTTTACAAATAAACAATGAGTGAAAAATATACATAATCAATAAACTTCCATATTTGTGTAATAAATGTCCTTATAAAAAGAAGGAAATACTAACTTTATACTTGATTATGATAAAGCTTTTATACAAATGAAAAAGATAATGCCTTTTTTTGTGCTGCTTTTATTAGTTAGCTTATTCTTTGTTGTAAAATACAAAGATCAACTTGGACTTAAAATTAATCTTAATGTAGAAGAACAAAAGAAGGAAGATGCAGAAAAGCTCAAGGCGGTTAAAAAAGGAGCCTTTGTAAAAAATATACACTACGGACATGACCCTAGCCAGCCATTGAAGTGGAAGGTTAATATGAAATACGATAAGAAGGGCAAGGGGATAAGGCATGGCGAAAGTATTCGTTTTTGGAAGACTGGTGAGATGGCCTCTCGTATGAACTATGTAGAAGATAAAAAACAAGGTGATTACCGGGCTTATTATAAAAATGGAAAAGTATGGAAGATATTGCCATACGAAAACGGACAAGTAAGTGGATTGTGCAAGCATTTCGACAGGAGCGGGAGGCTAACGGCTGAATATTGGTATAAGAATGGATTGCCGGGAACGGGACTTAAGGAATACACCAATTTGGCTAAGCAGAGAACACAACCTTCCATAAAAGTAGACCGGATTGATGAAATAAGGTCGAAGGGTAAATATACCCTGCAATTATCGTTAGTAGGGGAAAATGTAAATAGGTATAAGAAAATTAAGTTTTACATTGGGGATTTAATTGAAGGGAAATATTTTTCAGATAACATGCCAGAGGTGCAATCTGTTAGTGCAACAAAAGGCCGGATTATTTTTGAGGTTCCCAAAGGATATGAGGTGAATAAATCAATAAATATTGTTGCAGTAGCCTTAAATGCGGAGTCTTTAAAACTAATTCTGCAAAAAAAAGTAGAGCTTAGGGTTGATTAGATCTGAAGGAAAGGTTTTTGGGGGAACCAAAACAAAGGCTATCCTAATATTTTTATCCTTGGTTGCTTTAAGTGATTGCAAAAAGCCCTTAAACCTAAAATAGTAAGGTTTCAGGGCTTGATATGCTATTATTGTTTTATTCTTCTTCTGTTTCTTCCATTTCTGCTTCTTCCACCTCAGTTTCTTCATGTTTACTTTGGTATTCAGCAATAGGTGTAAGGTGATCAGGTATGGGTTCGTTCACTTCATCCTTAAAGTAAGGGAATACATCAGCAATATTACTTTCAATAATGGCAACAATATCGTAATCTACTGTCATTCCACTCATCGATTGATTGATTCGGTCGTAAGCTTCTTTCAAATCAGATGCTAATACCAACATCTGGTTAGCCACTTTCTTTTCTTTTCCGGCACTCTCATCTATGGTAACAAACATAACCTTACACTTATACCATTTATCTCCATCATCGTAAAAGAATAAATCGGTATAATTGGCTTTTTTAATCGAAGGAACAGAAAATTCGCCACTCACATATTGTTCCATTTCTGCATGTATTCTGCTTTCTGCTTCGGTGTACGATACCGCATCAATTAAATAAGGGAGGTTTACTTTTTTTTGCTTACCTGTTTGCTCCTCTATCTTTTCGTATTTAACCTTGCATTCAAACCATGTATTCATATTGTTGTTTTTTTTAGATTTTTTTGTTGTGTCGGCAAAGATAATAGTGTTGAATAAATAAGGAGGAAATAAGTGAGTTTCTTTGACAAGATTTTTTTCGAATATTTTTCAAAAAAAATCATTTTTTTTATACGTGTGGGTGCTCATAGAATTGTCACTATAATAAATGCAACCTATTTGTAGAAAAAACAAAACAATTATGAAGCAAGAGACAATTAGAAGAAACCTTTATAAAGTTTTAAGAAAAACAGGAATACCCAGGGAGAAGATTGTGGAGGATGCTACTTTAAAGGAAGAACTTTTAGTTGATGAAGTAGATCTTACCTGTTTTTTATTTTTCCTCGAAACTAAATTCGAAGTTGAAATAGAAAATTCAGAGTTACCTATGTTGAATTCAATTGGTTCAACCATAGAGTACCTGCAAAAACACTGTGCCTAATACTTTCAATGTCAGATTATAAATAACAGAAAAAACCAGGTTTACGGCCTGGTTTTTTCTAGTACAGGTACTACATTTATCTCTACAGCCGTAGTTTTAAAAACATCTTTCAAATTCCTTTCCGGGTTAATTACATTGTAGTCTCTCCAAAAATATTCGTCATAATAGGTAATCTTATCTGCCAATATATAGTTTGGCTTAAAAGATTCTGCATATCGAATTCTCTGTCCTTTTCCGTTCGTGGCATTTGTGATTAACAATTCGGCTTTGATATGATAAAGCGAACGTTTCTTTTTGTGACGCCTATCAAGCATTTTAATTTTTACTTCTCCTCTTACACTATTTAACAGCCACCTGTCTCCATAAGGACGATAATCAACATGGTATTGAGTGAAAACCGGTGTTGATGTAATTTTTTTGGCATTTTTTTTAATCAGATATCTATCGCTTAATCGCAATGTTTTTTTGGTCATTTCAAAGTCGGCACTTAAAATAGCAAAACTCTCAGTGTCAATATGTAGTTCTCCTTTATAGTAAATCATGTCTTGGTGTTCGCTGATAGGTCGAAAACCAACACGATAAACTACTCTGTCGAATTCAATGGTTTTACCCAGGTAATGGTAAACATAGGTAGGATCTATATCTTTGCTGATAAAATTTCGGTGTTTGGCTATATCCATACTGGCAAATAAGGAAGGTCCTCCTGCTAATTTTAGTCTGGCCATTGCGATGTTGGGTTCAGTCACGCTTTTTCGTCCTTTCACAAAGCGAACTTTTTCCATGTCTTCAGAAACAAAATAAGCGCTTTTGTAAATATCTATTATTGCTTCCGATACTTCTATGAATTTGCCGTCTTGTTTGATCGATTCCCTAAAAAAGGCGGTAAGTAATTGAGGTGATGTAGCGTAGTTTTTTTGAATATTTTCCCTTACCCTTGTTATGATGTCTGCCGCTTTTAAATAGCTCACTTTAACTTCCTCTATATTGATGGTTAATGGTTTAAGGGATAGGTTTAAAATAGAATCTTGCAAGGGTAAAAGTAAGTCTTCGGTTTGATAACCTATCGAAGAAAAATAAATATATTCGCTGCCGTATTTTCTGGGGATAAGAAATTTATATTCACCCTCAAGGTTGGTGGTGGTTCCTATTGCTTTCCCTTTCAGGGAGATATTAACCATGGGTAAGGGTTTATTATTTTCCGATGATACAATAACTCCTTGGATAGTGATATAGTTGTTGACAGCAAGATTTCTATAAGCGGGAGAAATAATAACTTGCTTCGCTGAAATTTCAATGTTGGGTTGATAATTTTTAAATATATCATTTAAGATAAAAGTAAGGGTTTGCGCTTTGTATCTAACATCAATAAGCGAATCAAAGGGCAGAGACGAAGGATCGTAGGCGAAATGTAAATCATACTGGAGGTGCAGAGAATCAAGATATTGGTCTATGCGTATGTTTTTATAATCAGATGATATAGTGAGGGGGGCAGGTTGATTTATGAGCTCGTCCTGAGCCATCATCTCAATAACTTGAAAAATAATGATTAAGATAAAAACAATTCTGTAAACCTTCATTTAGTCATTTTTGTAAGACTAAAATTAAACGAAAAACTTAATTATTAAAATTATACCTTCTGTTATTTCATTCAAAAGGGTTTAGTTGCTGGTATATGTTAAATGAATAGGATGAATACTATTCAGCGTCTGAATAATGTGTTCAATTGTATTTTTATCGAAGGTAGCAGAGATAATAAGCTCATCGGTTTTAATAGTTTCAGGTACTAATATATTTACGTTGTATACTTCTTCAATTAGAGATAGGGCATTACTTAACTTTTCATTTTTAAATATCAGTTCTTTTGTTTTCCACGATAAAAAGTTAGAGTTGTTATTGGTTACTTTTATCAGGCTATTATTTTCAGTATGAAAAATAGCTTTGTCCCCAGCTTTTAAAACAATAGGTTTAGACATACCATTAACAGAGGAAACTTCTACCATTCCGTTTTCTACAGTTACTTCATTAATAGTAGATTTGGGGTAGGCTTTAATGTTAAATGATGTACCTAATACCCTTATGTTCATATTGTCGGTATGGATGATAAAAGGCCGTTTTTTTTCTTTGCTTACTTCAAAGAAAGCTTCTCCTGTTAAAGTAACGTTTCTGACCTTAGAGTTGAATTGTTCAGGGTAAGATAAGGTGGAGTGTCGATTGATATCTATTATTGAGCCATCTGTCAGGTCAACATGTTCAATTGTGTTAATGGTTTGCACTATTTGTTGAGTGGATACATTGTTGTTGAACGGGTTTAAAAACAGGGCAAAGGCAATGATGATAGAGGCTGCAATAGCGCTATAGGCCAGATATTTTTTTAAGGTTGCATTTTTATTTATTGTTCTGGTGTTAACCAGTTCCCAAGCAGAGTCAACATTAATTTTTTCTTTAGTTAAGGCGTAATCAACCTGCTCCATCTCCATTAAAATGGATTTCCATTCCTGCTGGTTATCTTTTTCACAGAGCCACTTATTAAAACTGATGTTTTCACTATCAGAAGCCTCTCCGGATAAAATTCTCCCTGCCAAATTCCAGTTGATATGTCGATTGCTTTTCATGCGTATATATTTATTTTCCTCTGTTGTATGCCAGCCTTGCGCAGGTGGTCAAACCTTGATCTATATTCATTGTTTTGTTGTGCAAATTTTTATTTATTTCTGATTTATATGCGTGCACTATATATGATATACTTGTTTTTTGATTTCTATTAAATGCTCTCTTAAAAATTTTAGAGCCTTGCCCATCTGTATTTCCACGGTTTTAGGTGAGATGTTAAGTCTTGCGGCTATTTCCCTGTATTTCAATCCTTCCAGTCTGTTTAGTTTAAATATTCGTTTGCGTTGTTCGGGTAATTGGTTAATAATGTTTTCAATTTTTTCCATCACCCTGCTGTCCGAATAGTTTACTATTTCAAAGGCATCTGTCTTTTTCATACTGAGCATGAAATTTTGTTCGTGTTGTAGACGCTTTATTTCGTTGTGACAGCTATTTCTCACTGCAACCATCAAATAACCCTTGATCGAACTAATTTTATACTTTTTTCTTTTCTCCCAAAGTTTCACAAAAATATTTTGTACAATGTTTTCTGCGTTATTCATATCGTGCAAAAAAGTATTGGCAAAAGCAACCAAATGCAGATAATGCTCTTTAAATAAAGACTCAAAAGCTTTTTTATCTCCGCTTTTTATCTTTTCAAAGAGAATATCATTGGCATTGTTATGATTTTCTTTAAGCTGCATGTGTATGCTTTTGTATTATAGACAAATGAATAAGGGAAATACCCCTATCGTAATTTACAATTTTTTTGTCAAAACCTCTTAAAAGTAACCAGTACAGCTGCGTGATCGGAAGGGAAAAAAGTAGGGGCGGTATTAATGACTTTGGCATCAATGGCCTTAATCTTATTGCCTTTGTAAAATATGTAGTCAATTCTGTCGTTGTATCCTTCTTTAAAAATAGGTGAATAAGTATTTCCCAGATATTCTACTTCGTTTGGCCATATTTGGCGGTAGGCATCAATAAAGCCATCTTTCTGCATTAATAAGCTGGAGGGGAAGGGGATGGTTTTGTTGTATTTTTGCGACATATTTTTGGGAGTCCAATCAAGGTGGGATCCGCTATTGAAGTCGCCAGCTAAAATTAAGGCACTATATGGTAATTGTGAATTAAATTTCTCTAACTCGCTAATAATAAATCTGGTTTCGCTGGCTCGGGAGTTTTCTTCCATGCTGAGAATGGTATCTCTGTTGGCTTCAGGATTAACCAGCAAACCTTTGATGTTGGGATTAAAACTTAGCCAGATGGGACAAACAATAACAGACTGATCTTCTTGGAGCATAATTTGGGCACCGCCAGCGTTTAAATCGCGGTAAATATTATAGGTGCTGTTGATGGGGAAGCGGCTGATTAAGCAGAGATTTCTGCTGCAACGATAAAAAGAGAAATTCAATTGATCCGCAATATATTCACCTGAACCAAATTCTTCTTGCAGAGAAATAATATCGGCACCTGATTTTTGGATCACCTTAACTACCTGTTTTAAGCCGGTGGTTTTTCCCATTTGCTTGCCACCGTTCCAAATGTTCCAGGTGAGTACACTAAAGGTTTCATCTGCATACTCTATTTGAGGTAGTTTTTCTTTTTTAATATAAAGGTATGCATCCTTAAAATCCTGAGGAGTCAGTCTCTTGGACCATATGCCTACTTCGTCTATCTGTCCGTTAAAAGTATCCATAGAATAATCCATGGAACCGGGATTACATCCGATATGAATATGGTAGTCAGCCTCAAAGCTATGCAGGTTCGGCAAGTTTAAAATGCCTACCTGTTGTCCGTCGAAATAGGCTTGAGCCATGTTCTCACTTTTGTCAATAAAAAAACCCAATTGATGCCATTGGCCATCATTAATCTTTTGTCGGGAAGGGGTGGCCTGATAAAACCACTGTTGGTTACCATCAGAAATTTCAAGTTTCCATGACCCTGTCGGGGTGGTGGAGATAATCCAGCCTTTTTCAGTAGGTTCATCAATACTTTTATTGCCAATAATTCCATAGGTCTCATAATCTTCGGCTTCCATTTTAACCCAAACCATTACCGCATATTGACTCTGGTGGTCGAGCATAACATCTCCTCTTGACTCAATTATCACAGGTTTGCGATGAAATGAATTGATGGATAAATCAAGACAAGAATCTGTAATTCCCGGTGCAAAGTTCATTTTTTGGTTTCCAAAGGTCCTGAAATTTTCAATGCCTGATGATTGACTATTTCCATTAAAAGAGAAATAAATCATGGGTACAGAAACCATTTGTGGAGAAGGTTGAAATAACTCACATGAGCTAAAGGTCATGATGGTAAGAAGGAGGAATAAGATGAACGGTCTGTCTTTCATATGAGAATAAGTTAACCTTTTTAACTTATTTTTTCGAGAAAAATGGTTTAAGGTTACAATTACTTGACTGGATTTTCAATTTTATATGTAAATTGATCATTTCAAGACATTTCGGAAATTAGAATTGTTTAACGAAATGTTTATGGAATACTTATTTAATGATTTGAGAATAAACTTTTTAAGCAATTTTGTTGTTATGATTTTAACCTATGACGTCAAGCTCTTAAGGTTAAAGCATATTATTAACATCTTTGATCAACAGTTAACTGCCTGATTAATTATAAATAATTTAAACCTATTTAACATGAAAAAATTTTTCCTCATCATTCTGGTTATTCTAGTACTAGGTATTGTTGCAGCGCTTATTTGGTTGTCGACCCTTGATGGTAATTATCATGTAAAAAGAAATATTACTGTTCATAAAAGTGTTACTGAGGTTTTTGAAATGGCTCATAATTTTAATAAATGGACAAGTTGGTCCCCCTGGTTATGTATAGAGCCATCTGCTCAGGTTCAAGTATCTGGCACAGGTAAAGACCTCAACGATAAGTATAGCTGGCAGGGAGAATTAGTGGGAGAAGGTATTATTGAGCATAAGAAAATTGATTATTTAAAAGGGATAGAACAGGAAATAACATTTCTAAAACCCATGGAATCGCATGCATCTGTTTACTGGGAGTTTGATGCCCTAAATGATTCAATGACTACTGTTACCTGGGGAATGACAGGTGAGATGCCTTTTTTACTTCGCTTTATGACCAAGATGATGGAACCGTGGATTGGGATGGATTATGAGCGCGGTCTTAAAATGATGAAAGATATGGTGGAGAAAGGATATGTAGCTTCAAATGTTGAAATAATAGGTTTGGTAGATGCTCCTGCCATTAAGTTTGTTGGTGAAAAAGTAAACTGTAGTTTAAACGATTTAGGCGATTCGATGCAAGAAGTATTTCCTAGGCTGAGTGAAAAAGCTGCAGAAAAATCATTAGTCTTCGACACTGCAATGTCCATTTATCATGAATATGATTTTGTAAAAAGAACCTGTGGATATACTGCTGCTATTATTCCGCTTTCTGGTCAAGAAGAATTAGGCGCTCCTTATTATGCAGACGAAATACCTGCAGTAAAAGCACTGAAAATTAAATTTACAGGTGATTATGAGCATCTAGGTAATGCCTGGGCCGCAGGAATGAGTTATATGAGAACCTATAAGATAAGCGAAAATAAAGACGTAGCATCTTATGAGGTGTATATAACCGGTTCTAATCAGGAATCAGATGAACGTAAGTGGGTTACTGAAGTATATATGCCTGTTAAATAAGCTTGTCTGAGTAATTAATTTTTATCGTGATAATTATTTTATAGCCACACTCAAACAAAGTGTGGCTTTTTACTGTTGTGCATGCAAAAGATTAAATATGCCAAGAAAGAAAAAAGAGCTGTTTTCGCATCAGGTAACCGCATTAAAACATATAACAGGAGAGGTGTATACACTTTCCTTCCGCCGTCATTACAATTTTATTCCAGGGCAGGTAGTTGCTGTAGCTACACATAAAAATGATGAGCCCCGCTTGTATAGCATTGCCAGTGGAAAAGATGAAGACGATATGCGAATACTCTTTGATATTAAAACAGATGGATTTTTAACTCCAAAGCTAAAAGAGTTACAAGTTGGTCAGGAGATTTTTATTTCTGAACCCTTTGGGAATTTTGTGCCCTCAGGAAAAGATGAATGGTGGATTGCCACAGGAACAGGAATAGCCCCTTTCGTATCCATGGTTTTATCGGGGTGTGATCTCCCTCAAAAACTTATTCATGGCAGTCGTACCTTGTCCCATTTTCTTTATCAGGATCTTTTAAAAGATTATATGTCAGTGGATTATATGCGGTTCTGTACGCAGGAAGAAGGACCTCAGATCATTTCGGGCAGACTAACGCATTGGCTAAAACAACAAAATAGTTTACCGGAAAATATTAAATATTACCTTTGTGGCAATCCTGAGATGGTAGTGGAAGTGAGGGATCTTATTTTGAGTAAAGGGATTGATTTTGAAAATATAATGGCCGAAATATATTTTTAACAGGCCATATTTATACTGGGTTATGGGTAAAGAAGCTTTATTTGGTAAAACATTAGAAGAATTAAAACAAGTTGCAAAGGAGCATAGTTTTCCTGGTTTTGTGGCTAAACAGCTGGCCGATTGGTTATATAAGAAAAAGGTTCAGAGTATTGATGAGATGTTGAATATATCCAAAAAAAACAGGGATATTTTAAATGATCATTTTTCGGTGGGATTATCCGCTTATGATAATGTGCAGGAGTCGGTTGATGGCACAAAGAAATATTTGTTTCATAACAGTACCCAGCAATTTGTTGAGGCAGCTTATATTCCTTCCGATAATAGAAAAACCTTGTGCGTTAGTTCTCAGGTAGGTTGTAAAATGGGTTGTTTGTTTTGTATGACAGGTAAGCAAGGATTTCAGAAAAATCTAACAGCAGGTGAAATACTAAATCAGATGGTGAGTATTGATGAGAACGATGAGCTGACTAATCTTGTTTATATGGGAATGGGAGAACCCATGGATAATATTGATGAAGTACTTAAAAGCCTTGAGATTATTACCGCCGAATGGGGTTTTGCCTGGAGTCCGCGTCGTATTAATGTGTCAACCATTGGTGTGATTCCTGCTATGCGCCGCTTTATTGAAGAAAGTGAATGTCATCTGGCTATTAGTATGCATAATCCTACTAATATGCAGCGTAAAGAGCTTATGCCCATTGAAAATGTGTATCCTATTGAAGAGGTGGTGAAGACTTTAAGGGAGTATGATTTCGGTCGTCAACGAAGAATCTCTTTCGAGTATATTATGTTTGAGGGGATCAATGATTCAAAAGAACATGCGCTTGACTTGGTGAGATTAGTTTCGGGGTTAAAATCCAGGGTTAACCTGATTAAATTTCATCCCATACCCGATTCTCCTTTGAGAGGATCTGATATACAGGCAATGGAAGCTTTTAAAGATATACTTGAGCAGAAGGGAATAATTACAACCATACGAAAATCAAGAGGAGAAGATATTTATGCGGCTTGTGGTTTGTTGAGTACCAAAAAACTTCTGGAAAAGTCTAATGATAAGGATTTTTAATCAGTAAATATCCTTTCTCAGCTTAAGATAATGACTTGCAAGTATTGTGAAAAATACTTATATTACTAGTTATTAATCAAATAACACTTGTGAGATGTTAAAGTTACTATTAAGCGGCAATATTGGAGCGGATGCTACAGTAAATGAAGCTGCAAATGGAAAGGCAATTAACTTTAATGTTGCCGTATCAAAAGATTACAAAAACTCAAAAGGTGAAAAAGTAGAAAGAACAGAATGGGTAAAGGCTGTTATCTGGAAAAGGAAAGATCAGGATACCAAGATTGCCGAATACCTCAAAAAAGGAACGAAGATTCTGATTGAAGGAGAACCATTTAGTACTAGCTACCAAGGAAAAGAAGGTGAAGTGCATGCTACCCTTAATGTGAAGGTAATCGAATTTGAGTTTTTAAATTAACGAACTATTTCTTTTAAAAAAAGCCGATAAATTCTTATCGGCTTTTTTTATCATCTCAAAATCAATATTTTTGTTGAAAACTATTACATATGCTATCTATTAAAAATAAATCCGTACTCCTAACTCTTATCCTTGTTGCTGTTTTAGTGTTTTCATGCGGGCCCAAACCTGAAGAAATTGCAAAGGAAAAATTCAATAGAGCTTCAGAAATGTTTAATCAACAGTTGTTTAATGATGCTATGTTGGTTTTAGATTCCATTATTGTTGATTTTTCAGGCGAAATAGAATATGTTACCCGAGCAGAAGATTTAATTAGAAAGATAAAAATAGGAGAGCAAGAGCGGAATCTTGTTTACCTTGATAGTGTATTGCTTAAAAAACAAGAAGAATTAGAGGTGTTGATGAAGAACTTTAATGTGAGTAAAGAATACGGGGAAAAGGAAATTCTTATTCATAAAAGGCAAAAACCACAAAATTCATTTAATCGTAGCTATTTACGTGCTCACCTCGATAATGAAGGAAACTTCTATATCTCCAGTCGATATACAGGAAATAAGTATATCCATCATAATAAGATAAAGGTATATCACAAAGATCAGGCTGTAACAAGTGAAGAAATCCCTTTCGATGGCTTTGAAAACAGGCACTTCGAAGATGGTGGAAACTACTGGGAAGTAGTGAATTATAAAAATAATGCAGATAATGGAATCATTGATTTTATTGCACAAAATGTAAATTTACCTCTTAAAGTGGAATATATTGGGAAGGGACGTTATTATATTGTGATGGAAAAATTTGATAAAGAGGCTATTAGGGATGGTTATGAAATATCATTCGTATTAAAAGAGATTCATAAGGTTAAAGAAGATATTAAAAATGTGAATGCAAGGATTAATCGTTTGAATTAGATCCTTTTGGATGATCAATAACTTTAATACCATAAATATACACATTGGTCAAAATATAGGTGAATTCATTCAAACAAGGGCTTAAATTTAGTTGGTAATTCAAATTAAATTTGAGCATATGCCTTGTAATTACCGGTTTATTTATGTTTTTTTCTTTCTTGTAACATTAGTTTATTCTACAGGTGGTATTCTTGCGCAAAATGTTACCGGGAGCAATGAGAGCATCATAATTGAAGAGGATAGTTCGGTTGAAATAACAAGTGATCTCTTCACTTATTCTGATTCAAATGGAGAAGATCTGGTCTCCATTCAAATAGTAGGCCTGCCAGCTTATGGCGATTTGTATTATGACAATGACATAATTTCTGTTTCTGGAGTTGTATGTGAATTCGTGGCTCATGTATTGTGCTATACTCCAGATACAAATAATATTCAGACTGACGCATTTAATTTTATCCTAATAAATAAAATAGGAGAGCAATCAGTTTCTTATGTGATGAGCATTGAGTTTGATCCCTCTCCAGATACTCCCACCGGTACTGATGAAAGCATTACAATCACCGAGGATATAGCGCATCAATTTACGATAGATGATTTTCCGGGTTTTGCAGATGTGGATGGAGATACTTTCACCAGTATTCGTATGCATAGCTTCCCTACATATGGATCGATCACCAGTTCCGGAAGTGCTATAGTCTTAGATGTAGATTATGAGGTAGGTAGCCTGACCTATAGCCCTGATGCCGATAATAACCTTTCGGACTCATTTACCTTTAGTCTGGTAGATTCTACAGGAGAAGTATCAGCATCCACCTATACCATGACGATTCATATTACCGGAACCAGTGATTTACCAATAGGAAGCAATGAGACTATTTCAATTTTTGAAGATGTACCTCATACCTTCGCGTTAAATGATTTTCCGGGATATTATGATGGTGATGGTGATGGGCTGGCAAGTATCAGAATTATTACAGATGTTTTCTATGGAAGAATCACCTATTCGGGTTCGCCTATTAGTTTAGATACAAATTATCCGGTAGAAGGTCTTACCTATATACCCGATGCTAATAATATAACAGCAGATTCCTTCAGCTTTAGTTTAATTGATTCCACTGGTGATATTTCAGCATCCACCTATACTATGACCATTAGTATTACATCAGTTAGTGATTTGCCAACAGGAAGCAATGAAACAATCAGTATAAATGAAGATGAATCTTATACTTTCGATGTCGCTGATTTTACTGGTTATAGTGATGGTGATGGAGATGATTTGGAAAGTATTAGTGTAACAGCTCTTCCTTCTTATGGTGATTTAATGTATTCAGAGTCAGTGATAAGTCTGAATACAAGTTATGAGGTGGCTAGCCTGACCTATGTACCCGATACCAATAGTACCTATAATGATTCCTTTATTTTTAGACTGGTTGATGCTACAGGAGCTATTTCTGCTTTGACCTATACAATGACCATTAATGTAACAGCCCTTAATGATGCTCCTGTAATAGGAGATATACCCGATCAAAGCATATTAGAAGGAGGCAGTTTCTCAGCGATTGTATTAGATGGATTTATTAGTGATGAGGAAACGGCTATTGAATCCATTAGTTGGGATGTAGCGAATAATCCTGTTCATGTTTCGGTTACAATAACAGATCGGATAGCCAATGTGGAAGTTGTTGATGAAGAATGGAACGGATCAGAAACGGTTACTTTTCGGGCAAGGGATAGTGATGGTAGTTCTATAACTGATGATGCCGAGTTTACAGTGACTGAGGTTAACGATGCTCCCGATATCACAGGACAGTATACTGTTTCTGTTGCAGAAGAAACATTGATTACTGTTTTGTTTTCATATTTGCAGGTGTATGATCCTGATGATGAATACCCTACGGGTTTTACCATGACAATACTATCAGGCTCCGATTATACGGTTACTGGTCAATCAGTTACTCCCAATGAAGATGTTGTTGGAGATATAACAGTTCCACTTTATGTCACTGATTCAACAGGAGCTAATAGTAATACCTATGATTTAATAATATCAGTTGTAAATGATAATGATGCTCCTGATGTAGTTGATATACCCAATCAAACCATTGATGAAGGAGGGAGTTTTGAGCCTATTTATCTGAATACCTATGTGAGTGATCCGGATCATGATCTGAGTGAAATAAGCTGGACCTATTCAGGAGACGGAACAAATTTGTCGGTAGATATTGATCAAGATGCTATGGCTACAATAACTGTTTTAGATGAGAACTGGTATGGTCAGCAAACCCTTCGGTTTACAGCCAGTGATGGCGCTTTGAGTGATTATGATGATGTGGTATTTACCGTTACTGCAGTAAATGATGCCCCCGTTATTACAGGACAGAGTGTCTTATCTTCCAATGAGGATGAATCTTTTACTATTTCATTGTATAGCCTGATTGTGGAAGATATTGATCATACTTACCCAAGTGAACACACACTTACCATTTATGAGGGTTCTGATTATGAGTTAGTAGATCAGGTGATTACTCCTGATGAAAATTTTTTTGGTTCCTTATATGTGCCTGTCACAGTCAGTGATTTAGGTACAACAAACTCAATCAGTAATACCTATTATTTTGAGGTTTCTATAAATCCGGTTAATGATGCACCAATCATTAACTCCCAGGTAAATACCTTGTCTACCAATGAAGACGTATCCATTGATATAGCCTTGAGTGATCTTGAAATTATTGATTATGATAATAATTCAGAGGATTTTGAGCTTACCCTATATGATGGAGATAATTATACAGTAACAGAAAATAGAGTCTTGCCCGATCCTGATTATTATGGTATGTTACAAGTAGGTGTCTCAGTTTCAGATGGTGAGGAATTAAATTCGGAGAGTGACAGATTTACACTTAGTATCCTGGTTATTTCGCAGAATGATGCACCCGAGGCTGAAAATTTCACACTTACAACACCCGAAGATATAGAAGTATCCATCAATATGTTATTACACATCTCGGATGTAGATGAAAATATAGATTTGAGTTCCTTAAATATTCTCATAGATGTTAGCAATGGAAGCACAGCACTTGATGTGGAGAATAGCCAGATTACTTATACGCCTCAATCAGGATTTTCAGGAACAGATTCTTTTACCTACGAAATATGCGATGAGGAAGATTCTTGTAGCTCAGCAGTTGTAAGTATTATTGTTTCTAATGAAGCACCTTCGGCTTATGCCGATGATGTGGAGCTGAATGAAGATGAATCAGCAACATTTAATGTATTAATTAACGATATTGATCCGCAGAATAATCTGGATGCTAATACCTTAGCCATACTCTCAGAGCCGGATAATGGTGTTGTTAGCATTTTGGAAGATGGGTATATGAGTTATACGCCAAATCAGGATTATAATGGTACAGACCAATTGGAATATCAAATTTGTGATCAAGATGGGTATTGTTCTTCAAATTTTGTGAACATTGAAATTAATCCAGTTAATGATTCACCTTCAATATTGTCTCAATCAGCTGTTCAGATTGCAGAGGATAATTCGTTAACATTAACGCTTAATGAGTTGGACGTAAGCGATGTTGATAATGTATACCCGGATGATTTTGTGTTAAATATTTTAGCAGGAGATGATTATACTGTAGTGGGTAATACGATCACTCCTGATCAGGATTTCTTTGGTGAGTTAAACGTAACTGTATTGGTGAATGATCAGCAGAGTGAAAATAATATGAGTGAAGAGTTTGGATTTTTAATTACGGTAACACCGGTGAATGATCAGCCTGAAATTACAGATCAAAATGAGGTTTCAACATTAGAGGATATTGCCATTGAAATAGGTTTAGAGGACCTGATTGTTGATGATCCGGATAATACTTATCCCGATGATTTTGTATTGGTGGTTATGGCCGGGCTAAATTACACGGTAGTTGGCCACCTGCTAACGCCAGCTGCTGATTATTCAGGTTCGCTCAATGTTCCTGTTTATGTGAGCGACCAGTCAGAAGACAATGACAGGAGCCGTATTTTTAACCTGGTTGTAGAGGTGGTTTCTCAAAATGATGCTCCTGTTACTGTGGATATTAATCAGTCCACCTCTGAAAATGTGCCCCTAAGCATTGATATGGCCGATATGGTGAGTGATGAAGATGGAAATATTGATTATACAAGTTTTGAAAATATCAGTGCTCCTCAAAATGGTACTTTGTCTGTCGACTACACCAATTTACTGGTTATTTATACCCCGGAGGATGGTTTCTCGGGGAGCGATTATTTTAATTTCCGGTTCTACGATACCGAAGAGCTGGTAAGTAATATATCTATGGTAACAATTACAGTTCAAAATGAAGCTCCTAATGCCTTTGATGATAGCGTTACCTTAGATGAAGATGGAGAGGTGACATTTAATGTTTTAGAGAATGATACCGACCTGCAAAATAATATAAATATTAGCTCATTGCTGATCGTTAATAATCCTGAAAATGGAACAGCTAATGTGGATACTTCTACGGGGGAAATAACTTATATTCCATCTGAAAATTACAATGGAACTGATTACCTTACCTATCGAATTTGTGATAATACCCTTTATTGCGATGAGGCAAGTGTTGAGATTACGGTAAATCCGGTAAATGATTCGCCACTTACCGTTGATGATGAAATATATACCAACGAAGATGAATCAGTAAGTATCGATGTGACATCCAATGATAGTGATATTGATTCAGATGTTGATTTATTTACCATATCAGTGTTTGCTCAAGCTTCCCATGGACAGTCGGTTGTAAATAGTTTGGGGCAGTTGGTTTATACTCCTGCAACAGATTATAATGGAAGTGATTATTTTGAATATGAACTGTGTGATGCAGAAGGAGCTTGCTCAACAGGTGCAGTTTATGTCACCATATATCCGCAAAACGACCCTCCTGTTCCTCAGGATGATCAGGCCACAACCACCCAAGGACAAGCAATGGTTATTGATGTTACTGCAAATGATACCGATATTGATGGAAACCTTGATATTACCTCAGTAACAATTAGTAGTTATCCATCGAATGGCACAGCAGTGGTTCAAATGCTGACAGGACAAATTACCTATACACCTACTGAGGGTTTCTGGGGTTCGGATAGTTTTGTTTATTCGATATGTGATACCAACGGCGCCTGTGAAACCGCTTCTGTAAGCATTGTTATTAATGAGAGCAATGTGGCTCCCGTATGTGAGGATGATGAAGTTCAAATGGTGGATGGAGAAACAGTAAGCTTTGATGTTGTAACTAACGATAGTGATGAGAATGGTGATGCTATAACGGTATTTTTTGATATGAATCATCAGTTGAATGGCGTCCTGGAAATTAATGGATCCATTGTAACCTATACAGCTGTTAGTGGAGAGTACTGTATTGAGGAAACATTATCCTATCAAGGTTGTGATGGATATAGTGTCTGCGATAATGCAACGCTTACCTTTATAATTGGAGTGGCTGATGCCGATAATGATTTAATTCCTGATTTTATTGAGCAAAACTATGCAGATACCGATGGGGACGATATATTAGACTACCTAGATGAGGATTCGGATAATGATGGAATTAGCGATTTGCTTGAAGGAGGAATCACGGATGCCTGTGTGCAACAACCTGTTGATACCGATGGGGATGGAATACCTGATTATAGAGATTTGGATAGTGATAACGATGGTTATCTGGATGCTGAAGAGGGACATGATGATTGTGATAATGATGGCATAGCCGATTTTAGAGATGATTACGATAACTGCGGTGAACGTGTCAATGCACCCGATACTTTCTCTCCTAATGGAGATGGTGTTAATGATTATTTTATTATTCAGGGAATCGAGGACTACGAGGGGAATGAAATTTTTATTTATAACAGATGGGGGGGAGAGGTGTTTTATATGAAGAATTATGATAATTCCTGGGATGGTAAATCTTCTCATTCGGCTATAGGATCAAGCGATTTATCTCAGGGACTCTATTTTTATGTTGTGAAATTGAAAGGTACAAATAGTGTGCTTAAAGGATCTGTTTATCTTAAAAGATAGATAATTATGAAAAACATATTTAAATATTACTATCTGAAATTAGTTGTGTGCTGCATTGTATTATCTTCAGGGATGAATATAACTTCAGTAAAAGCACAGCAAGACCCCATGTTTACCCAATATATGTTTAATACGCTGGCTATTAATCCTGCTTATGCTGGCTCT
>JBFHKL010000048.1:0-19561 GCA_041595375.1 Saccharicrinis sp. | reverse complement strand
TTACTTTATTAGCACAGTGAAATGAATGATCCCAAAATTCAACATTTTCTAATTTTTAAAATTCCTTAATTATGGCTGTAAAACGAGTTTATACCTTCGGAAATGGACAAGCAGAAGGAAAGGCAGATATGAAAAACCTTCTTGGAGGTAAAGGTGCAAATCTGGCAGAAATGAATCTTATAGGTGTACCTGTTCCTCCAGGGTTCACCATTACTACAGATGTTTGTATAGAGTACAATAAAATAGGCAAGGATGCCGTGGTTGACTTGCTAAAAGCAGATGTGGAAGCGGCTATTAAAAATATAGAAGCTTTAACAGGAACTTCTTTTGGAGATAAAGTTAACCCACTTTTGGTTTCCGTGCGTTCAGGAGCACGTGCTTCTATGCCTGGCATGATGGATACCGTGCTTAATCTGGGATTGAATGATGACTCAGTGATGGGTATTGCCCTTAAATCGGGTAATGAGCGTTTTGCATGGGATTCTTATCGTAGGTTTGTGCAAATGTATGGTGATGTGGTATTGGGTATGAAGCCTGAATCGAAAGAGGAAATTGATCCTTTTGAACGGATTATGGAAGAGGTGAAGGAAACTAGGGGGGTGGATTTAGATACAGAGTTGGATGTGGATGATTTAAAGAAATTGGTTACTTTATTTAAAGCTGCTGTGAAGGAACAAACAGGTTTTGATTTTCCTGAGAGTTCGTGGGAACAGCTTTGGGGGGCTGTGATGGCTGTTTTTGATAGCTGGAATAATAACAGGGCTATATTGTATCGTCGGATGGAAGGTATTCCTGATGAATGGGGTACAGCTGTTAATGTGCAGGCTATGGTATTTGGTAATATGGGAGATAACTCCGCTACGGGAGTGGCTTTTACCAGAGATGCTGCTACGGGCGAAAATGTATTTAATGGTGAATATTTAATAAACGCCCAAGGTGAAGATGTAGTGGCAGGTATACGAACTCCTCAGCAAATTACAAAAGAAGGTTCTCTTCGCTGGGCTGAATTACAGGGGGTTCTTGAGCAAGATAGGGTAGAGATGTATCCTTCGTTGGAGGAAGCGATGCCCGCTGTGTATAAACAGTTGGATGCTGTTCAGAATAAATTAGAAAAGCACTATAAGGATATGCAGGATCTTGAGTTTACTGTTCAGGATGGTAAGCTTTGGTTATTGCAAACACGTAATGGTAAACGTACAGGAGCTGCCATGGTTAAAATAGCCATGGATTTATATAGAGAAAAAGTTATTGATGACAAAACGGCTTTGATGCGTATTGAGGCCAATAAACTTGATGAGTTATTACACCCTATTTTTGATTTGGATGCTATTGGTAGTGCCAATGAGTTGGCAAAGGGATTGCCCGCTTCTCCGGGAGCTGCATCGGGTCAGATCATTTTCTTTGCTGATGAGGCCAATAAGTATGCAGATACTATCCTGGTGCGTATAGAAACATCACCGGAAGATCTGGAAGGTATGTTGCTTGCTAAAGGTATTTTAACGGCTCGGGGAGGTATGACTTCTCATGCTGCAGTGGTAGCACGGGGTATGGGAAAATGCTGTGTTTCAGGTGCCGGTGCATTAAAAATTGATTATAAGGAAAGGATATTGAGAATAGAAGGTAAAGTGTATAAAGAGGGGGATTGGATTTCCTTAAATGGATCTACCGGTAAAGTTTACGAAGGTAGGGTTAAAACCAAACAGCCTGATTTGGATGGAGACTTCGGTTCTATCATGGATTTTGCCTCTAAATATACCCGTATGGCGGTACGTACAAATGCTGATACTCCTAAAGATGCAAAAACAGCACTGGGATTTGGTGCTCAGGGAATCGGATTATGTCGTACTGAACATATGTTCTTTGAAGGAGAAAGAATTAAAACCGTGCGCGAAATGATTCTTTCGTCTAATGAGGATGGAAGACGTGCTGCCTTGAATAAACTATTACCTTATCAGAGAGGTGATTTTGAAGAGATTTTACAAACCATGGAGGGGTATGGCGTGACTATCCGATTGTTGGATCCTCCATTGCATGAATTTGTGCCGCATACAGAGGCTGCTCAGCAGGAAATGGCCAAAGAAATGGGTATTAGTTTAGCAGATGTGAAAACTAAGGTCTCAGATCTTTCGGAATTTAACCCCATGTTAGGTCACAGAGGATGCCGTTTAGGTAATACATATCCTGAAATCACAGAAATGCAGGCTCGTGCGATTATTGAAGCAGCATTAAACCTTAAAGCCAAAGGAATTATTACCAAACCCGAAATCATGGTTCCGTTAATAGGTACTGTGGAAGAGTTTAGGATGCAGGCTGGTATTATCCGTTCTACTGCAGAACTTATTTTTAAGGAAAGAGGTGATAAAGTGGACTATTTGGTAGGTACAATGATCGAGATTCCTCGTGCTGCTTTAACAGCTAATCTGGTGGCTGAGGAGGCCGATTTCTTCTCCTTTGGTACAAATGATCTTACACAAATGACTTTTGGTTATTCTCGCGATGATGCTAATAAGTTCTTGCCCATTTATATTGAAAAAGGAATCCTGAAAAATGATCCTTTCCAAATTCTGGATCAAACAGGAGTAGGGCAGTTGGTTGAAATGGGAACGCAGAAAGGACGTTCGGTGAAACCGGATTTGAAAGTGGGAATTTGTGGTGAGCATGGCGGGGAGCCCAGTTCTGTTGAGTTTTGCGACTCCGTAGGAATGAATTATGTGTCTTGTTCGCCTTTTAGAGTGCCTATTGCTCGGGTGGCTGCAGCTCAGGCCAATATTAAAAAGAAGAATTAATTTATTATCATTGTAATATTTGGCGAACCTGAAGTAACAGGTTCGCTTTTTTTACGGAAAACTATAATGAAAAATCATGACAAGAGAACAACAATTAAAATTTTGTAAAGTATGTAAAAACAAAGGCTTTGATGCTCAACAAGGAATCATTTGCAGTTTAACAGGAGCCCGAGCCGATTTTCAGTATGAATGTTCGTCATATCACGAAGATGAAGAGTTGAAAAATAAAGAGCAGGAAAATAAGGTGATAAGGAATATCGCTTCTCAAAATAAACGGCTTGCCAATTACCTCTTAGATCTTGTGTTTATTATTTTGTTTAGCATTGGCTTTGGTATTTTTTTAGCTATTGTATTATCCATTTTAGCACCGTCCTCACTTTATCTGTTAGATGAAAGAAGCAGGCTGATGGGCTTTTTCTTTAATTTTATTGCAGGGATGATTTATTTTGTCACCTTAGAGAGCTTAACAGGACGATCTGTTGCTAAGTTTATAACGAAAACAAAAGTAGTTGATGTTAATGGGAATAAGCCTGCTTTTGGAGTTGTTCTTCTTCGTTCGTTATGTCGTTTTATTCCATTTGAGGCACTCTCTTTTCTCGGATCAGATGTATCAGGATGGCATGACACCATATCAAAAACAACAGTTGTCAACGTGGATTAGATCAGAGGTCGCTGCAGAATCAGTTTCCATACCTCTTCGTAGGGTAATATTTCATAACAGGAGAAGTAATTCAGATGAAGAGTTTTTATTTGATTGTGAAATTGAGTTTTAAACTCTTCTGTTTTTTTCTGGTTAAAGTCTGATGCCGCTGCTTTGCTTAGCAAATGAAAGAATTTTTTGGTCCTTAGGCAATGAATATCCTGAACATAACGATGATAATAGGTAAGCATATTGTTTCCCAGGTTGTCGCAATATACTTTGTTTTCGAGCAGTGTCAGGAGTAATTTGGTAATCTGTAATATGATATTGTATCCGTACTTATCTGTTGCTAAACCTTTGGTCTGCTTTGTAAAATCATCACTCCCTAATTGAAGTTCAGGGCTCTTATCGTAGTGTTTTTTTGATTTGCTTATCTTTAAGTAAATTTGGTTGATTGCCCATATTGCCTTGTCTTTAGTATTGAGTAGTTCAAACTGCTTAGTAGCATATACTTCTTGTATAATATGCTTTGCTTGGATTTGTTTATTCATTTTAAAAACAATGTTAAAATGGAGTATTTGAACCTCAAACTTATCAAAAGCCCTGTAGTCACAAACATTTAAACATTTAGTAATATGTTTTTGCGCTGTATCAAGCTGTTTGGTAGAATAATAGTAATAGGCATATTCATAGTTTATCTTTATCCAATGCTTCTTTGTTTTTAATGAGGGGTGTTCGTTGAGTAGGCGTTCAAATTTTTGTATTTCCTCAAGCAGTGGTAAATATAAATTGCTTTGTTTATATTCCAGTATTTTAATAAAGCAGAGATGAAGTTTTAAAAAAGGACTATCGTATTGTACTAGATACTGCTGAATTTGTGTAGCATATTTTTGGCAGTTACTTAGCGTATGTAATGTTTGAGAATTAGTATATTTTGTTGATGCGCTAAGCATCTCCCACATACCTTTGCTTTTGTTGGCTATGTTTTGGAGGGGAATTAATTCGTTTAGTCGCTTGTCGCATTGACCGGTTTCTTTGGGGAATCCTTTTAATGCATAAATGGTTCTTAGCGATTGGGTTGCGTTTACTTCAATATCAATTAGGTAATGTTTATGGGCACGTGTTATAATTTTTGAGATAATCTTATAAGGATTGTGGTAAACATTGTGATAAAGTAATTTTTTGGCGACAATTAATTCTTTTTCTGCCTGAAATCCAATTGTTTTATAATTTTCGTTTTCGTGGTTTTTATATTCCTGTAAAAATACCATATCCGATAATTTTTTTACAAGATTTCGTTTTAGCATTAAATATTTTTTGGCTGATTTCGAGGAATTGTAAATGTGCTGCGCGGCTTCTTCATTGCTTATCATTTGATCAGATATAACCAAATCATACAATTTTCTGATTTTCGATTCCGGAGGCAAAAAAGAATTTAAATCGTAATTTTTATTGCTGGATATAAGATAGCTCAATTCGTTGATTAAGTCCATTGTTTTGCTTTATATGTTGGATTGGAAGCAAAAATTGAATACCTATTCTATTATTCAATTCTATAAAATAGTCTTGTTTGTTTGTAAAGAGATAAAGCAGCTATTTACGTGCTGTCACCAATTATTTATCAACTATTCAAAAAACACTACTAGTTATATATCTATCTGTATTCAAGAATTGTTATTTCAAATCTAAAATGATAACTATGGGTTTAAGAGAATAAACATAACCATTTATTCTATGAATTCAATGGCATTCATTTTAAAAAGCAGGGTAGCGGTCAATATATATTGTTAATATTATTAAATTGTTATTTCGTCAAATATTGTTTTAATTTATATTTTACTTTCAAGGATTTTCTATTGGAGAAATAATGTAAGTAAAAAATTATAAATTTTATTATTGTATAATCATTTTAAATTTAATAATTAGATAGTTATGTAAAAATTCATACCATATGGTTGGTCAAGTAAAAAATGAATGATTGATTGTTTAGCTAAATTAGAGAAGTTTTAGGGTTCAATATGAAGTTTACTTTAGTGTATAAATTGTAATAGGCAGTAATCGGTAGTAAGATTACATTTGAGCTTCATTTATTAAAGCTTATCAATCTTATGAAAATTTGTTTGCTAACCAGAATTAAGTCGGGTATACTATTGTTGGCATTAATTCTTTCCATGAATGTTTGGTCACAAACAGCAGCCCCAGAGGATTTAAGTGGGGAGGACTTGAAAGACTGGCTAAAAGAAAATTATTACGACGATAAACATGTACAGCTGGGATATGATGGTTCAGATGGAGCCAGAGCTATGATGTATAATTATATCGATAATCAGGATGGAGTAGTAACCTGCGTTTATTCAGGATATGAAGTAGAGACAGCTTATGGGGGTACAACTACTTATCCTGCACCAATAAACTGTGAACATACCGTTCCTCAAAGTTTTTTTGGACAAGATGAGCCTATGAAGTCCGATCTTCATCATCTGTTTCCAAGCTATGAAAACTGGAATAGCACGCGCTCTAACTATCCTTTTGATGATATTGATGATAGTAGTGCTGAAAAGTGGATGTATCTGGAAACTTCAGTTACGTCAGTACCTTCGAGTAATATTGATTCCTATAGTGAATATTATAGTTCAACTTTTGAACCACGTGAAGATCACAAAGGCGACTGTGCTAGGGCTATCTTTTACTTTTTTACCATGTATGCTGATAATTCATCTTTAACCTATGATATTAGTGATGTGGCAGATGTGAATGATTTGTATCAGTGGCACCTCAATGACCCTGTAGATGATGATGAATTGGCGCGTAATGATGCCATTGAAACATTTCAGGGTGACAGAAATCCCTACGTAGATTATCCTGAATATGTTGCTCTTGCTTATGGTTTTGATGCAGATGCCTCTGCCTCGGCGCCGATATCTCCAACCTTGGATTTATCAACCACAGAAACGGTAATAGACCTTTCTTGGTCTGATTTATCTACCGAAACAGGGTATTATCTTTATAAATCGACTGATGGAAGTAATTATACGCTTCTGGCCGATTTATCTCAAAATACAAATGCCTACGAGGATACAGATGTGGCTGAAGGTATAAGTTATTATTATTATGGAAAAGCGTATAACGATGAGGGAACCAGTGCGATAGGTAATATTGTTAGTGGATCTCTGGGGACTGAAGCTGATGATAGTGCAGCTGTTGACGAAGATTCAGATGGTGATGATGATGCAAGCAGTGGTGAGGGAGTTGGTAGTGCAACTGCCTTATTTATATCGGAATATATCGAAGGTTCATCCTATAATAAAGCCATTGAAATTGCAAACTTTAGCGACGAAAGTGTCGATTTATCTGATTACTCGCTTAAGTTAGCTTCTAATGGGGCTACAGATTGGAGCAATTCGCTTACTTTATCAGGTACGCTGGAGGCTGGTTATGTTTATGTGATATGCCATGGTTCTGCGGATGAAACTATACAAGCGGAAGCTGATTTAACCAATAATACGGTAATTAACTTTAATGGAAATGATGTGGTTGGTTTATTTAAATCAACAGATTTGATTGACATACTGGGTGAATTAGGTGATTCTGATAACTTTGCAAAGGATGTAACTTTGGTGCGTAAATCAACAGTTATTTCTCCAAATACTGTTTATACAACAGATGAATGGGATGAGTATGCAACAGATGAATATAGCTATATTGGTTATCATTCCATTCTATCCACGGATATTGCTGATGGAGATATCCTAAATGCAGAGAGTGAGTTGAGTGCCACGGTATATCCAAGTCCTGCTACTACAACAGCTACTATTCAACTCAATAGTGATGTAGTAATGCAACAGGTTAATGTAACTATTGTTAATATGCAAGGTAGCAGTGTATATATCTCCAACTTCGATATAAATGATACTTCCTACAAAGTAAATGTAGATGTGTCAGGTCTATCATCGGGACTTTATTTAATTAAGATTAAAACAGAAACAACAACAATAACCAGCAAGTTATTGGTGGAATAAAAATACGTGTTAGATAGGATCTAAGAGGTAGGGGTTAACTGAAAGGTTAGCTTCTACCTCTTATTTTTTAAGATATCGGTATCCCATTAAAAGCAAGTCGTCTATCTGTTCATTGTATCCTTTCCAGTTCATAAAGTGTTGCAGTAAAAATTCACCTTGCTTCTTCATATTAAAGGATGAATTTTTCAGGATGACTTCCTTGAAAAGGGAAGGCATCATTTTTCTGTTATTTTCGCCTCCGAATTGATCTTGATAACCATCTGTGAATAAATAGATGCAATCGTCATGATGCAAGTGAATTTCATGCAAAGAAAATGGAATTTGGCGGGGATAAGAGCCTACGGGCATTCTGTTGCCTTTGAAATCAATTATTTCGTTGTTTCTGACTAGGTAAATGGAAAGGTTTGCCCCTGCAAAATACATAATGTTTTTATCGGGGTCAATTAAAACTAAAGATGCATCTAAGCCATCTGAAATTTCCTCGGTACCTGTAGTGTAAAAAGTTGATATAATTGTATCTCGTAATTTGTTCAGTATTTTATCTGGTTTATATATGTGTTCCACATTAATAATTTCCTTAATAAAGGCCATGCTCATCATGCTCATCAGTGCTCCAGGTACCCCATGTCCGGTACAATCAGCTGCCACAAGTAGCAGTTTGTTCTCAATAATATTAGCAAGATAAAAATCGCCACTTACAATATCACGGGGTCTGTAAATTAAAAAATATTCATCCATCAAGGTATCCAGAAACTCCTTATGTGGGAGGGTGGCATTTTGAATCCGTTGCGCATAATAAATGCTGTCGGTGATGGTGTCGTAAATATCTTCAATCGATTTTAAGTAACGGGCATTGTCATCAAGAGATTTTTTGTATTTCAGTTGGGTGGATACTCTTACTTTTAACTCATCAATATTAAAGGGCTTGGAAATAAAATCTACGGCTCCTGCATGAAATCCTTTCACCAGACTATCCGGATCTGATTTACCGGTAATAAAAATTACAGGTATTTCTTTTGTTCTACTGTCCGATTTAAGCTTAGAACAAACATCGTAACCATTCATCCCCTTCATGATTATATCTAATAATACAAGGTCAGGTTTATTGTTGCTATTGGCTATCTTTAATGCCTCTTCTCCATTATTAGCCACCATGCAACTATACTCTTTGAGTGTATCGCAGAGTACTAATATGTTTGCAGGAGAATCATCTACGATAAGTATTTTTTGTGGTTCCGGTGTAAACATGAGTTAAGTTTTATCTTTTTCAAGTTAAGGAAATTAATGCACAGATGTAAGGGGTAATTTTACTATTTTTGCCAATCTTAATTTAGAAAATTTAAGTAACATTGATATATCCAGAATTTTTTGAAGAAAAAATCCGTTTTGATCGGATTCGTGAGTTGGTGAAGGAGCATTGCCTAAGCTCGTTAGGGAAAGAACGCGTTAATGAAATGCGTTTTGTTACGTTGCACGATGTGGTGAATCGTTGGGTTAACCAAACCAATGAGTTTAAGCGGATCTGTGTGGAAGAATCATCATTTCCTACCAGTTATTATATAGATGTCAGAGGCCCTTTGCAGCGTATTCGTGTAGAAGGATTGTTCCTGGAAGAAAGGGAATTGTTTGACTTGCGTCGCTCTTTAATGTCCGTAAGAGATATTGTTCGGTTCTTTAAAAATAAAGAAGAACAGAATATTTATCCATACCTGCGCGAAATTGCCTCCAAAGTGATGGTTTACCCATATATTTTTGAACGAATAGATGGCATCCTAAATAAGTTTGGAAAGATAAAAGATAGTGCATCGCCTGAGTTAGCGCGCATTCGTAATGAGATGGTGAAAAAACAGGGCAGTGTTTCACGAAAAATGGCCGCTATATTAAATCATGCTCGAAAAGAAGGTTTAGTAGAAACCGATACCAATGTAGCTATTCGCGATGGGCGTGCTGTAATTCCTGTGCCAGCAGGTAATAAAAGGAAGATTAATGGTATAATACATGATGAATCAGCAACAGGTAAAACCTCGTTTATTGAGCCTGCTGAGATTGTTGAGATAAATAATGAAATAAGAGAACTTGAATATGCCGAACGTAGAGAGATACATCGTATCTTACTGGCATTTTCTGATAGTATTCGTGCTTATATCGATGATCTGCTTTTTTCATACGACTTTTTAGGTATTATGGATTTTATTCGGGCTAAAGCTAAATTTGCCTTGCAAATAAAAGCATGCTTGCCCAATATGGTTAACCATGCCGAAGTAAACTGGGAAGAAGCAATGCACCCATTGTTGTATATACAAAATTCGGCAGAAGGTAAGGAGGTAGTTCCTTTGGATATACAACTTAATAAGGAACAGCGTATTGTGCTGATATCTGGGCCTAATGCAGGAGGAAAGTCGGTATGTTTACAAACAGTAGGTTTATTACAATATATGTTTCAATGTGGTTTGCTTGTTCCTGTGGATGAGCGTAGTACAATGGGTATTTATAAGCATATATTTATTGATATTGGTGACCAGCAATCTATCGAGAATGATTTGAGTACTTATAGTTCGCATCTGATGAACATGAAGTACTTCTTAAAGAATGGAGATCCAGAAACGCTTGTGCTTATTGATGAATTTGGTACAGGAACAGAACCAGCTTTAGGTGGTGCAATTGCAGAATCGGTGTTGACGGAATTTAATAAAATGGGCTTGAATGGAGTAATTACCACTCACTATACCAACCTAAAGCACTATGCATCAGGAGTCGATGGTATAGAAAATGGAGCTATGCAGTTCGATACCCATCAGATAAAACCTTTGTTTAAATTAGTGATTGGGCAGCCCGGTAGCTCCTTTGCCTTTGAAATAGCCCGTAAAATAGGATTGCCGGAAGATCTGTTGGATAGCGCCAAGAAACAAATTGGTGAAGATCATATTAATTTTGACAAACACTTACGTGAAATAGCACGTGATAAAAGATACTGGGAACAAAAACGTGATAATATACGACGTAAGGATAAGCAGCTCGAAGATGTATATGAAAAATACCTTATGCAGTTGGAGCAGAGCAAAAAAGAACGCAATAGAATTTTAGAAGAGGCTCGTAAAGAAGCTGAGGAGTTGATGGCTTCCGCTAATAAAAGCATTGAACGCACCATTCGCGAAATTAAGGAAAGTCAGGCCGAGAAAGAGAAGACGAAGAAGGCCAGAGAAGGATTGTCTGCCTTTAAAGAACGGTTGGAAAAGCCAGATAATAAACAAAAGCAAAAGATTGATCGGGAGATAGAACGTATTAAAAATCGTCAGAAAAGAAAGCAGGAAAATGACCTGCAGCCTGATCATGACCTTCAAAGCAAGGGGGATGAAGTTCATATGGAAATCCCTCAAAAAGGAGTTCAGAAAACTAAGGAGGAGAAAGATGATGGTATTATCAGAAAGGGAGACAAGGTCAGGCTGGAAGGACAATCCTTGCCCGGTGAAGTAATGGAGGTGAACGGAAATAATGCATTAGTGGCATTTGGCCACCTGATAACCAAAGTAAAGATATCACGATTAGAAAAAATCAGTAACAAACAGGTAAAGCAGGCCATGCGCTCCTTAAATCAACTTAGCTTAGGAGCTAATTTAGCCGAAAAAGTGCGAACGCGTAAACTCACTTTTAAACCGGATATTGATGTGAGGGGTAAACGTGCGGAGGAGGCTATTGTTTTGGTAACGAGTCATTTGGATGATGCTGTGATGTGCGAGGTTCAAACGGTGAAGATACTTCATGGTAAAGGGAATGGTATTTTGCGTAAAATGCTAAGAGAAATGCTTAATACCATGCCTCATGTGAAAAGTTGCAGAGATGAGCATATTCAATATGGAGGCAGTGGTATAACTATTGTAGAATTAGATATTTGATGATTATCTGTGTTAGGTGGTGTAAATAAATATTTTTTTTATATGTTTGGATAGTAAACACTTAAAAGGTTACTCATGATAAGTGAAACACAGGTGCTATTAATGACTGCAGCAGGAGCTGGTTTTGTTCATACCCTCTTAGGTCCTGATCATTATTTACCATTTGTTTTAATGGGAAAGGCCAGAAATTGGAGTATATCGAGAGTAATGCTGTTAACACTGATTTGTGGTGTTGGACATATATTGGGTTCAGTAGCCTTGGGCTTGGTTGGTGTTATGTTGGGAGTAGGACTCGAAAAGCTCACATTCATTGAGTCGGTAAGAGGTAATTTGGCTGCATGGGGATTAATTGCCTTTGGTTTAATATATGCTATTTGGGGTTTGCGCCAGGTGTGGAAGAATAAAAGCCATTCACATGTGCATATACATCAGGATGGTATTGCTCATCATCATTTGCATCATCATAAAGAAAGTCATTCTCATATACATCAGTCTGATACAAAAAAATCAATAACGCCTTGGGTCTTATTTGTTATTTTTATCTTTGGCCCTTGCGAAGTGTTAATTCCTTTATTGATGTATCCTGCTGCTCAAAATAGTTTTGCAGGAATGATGCAGGTAACAACAGTGTTTGGAGTGGTTACCATTTTAACAATGATGGGGATTGTTTTTTTGTTGAGCTATGGTTTTACTTTTATATCCACAAAAAAACTGGGATTGTATACCCATTTTATAGCAGGGATTATGGTATTTATGTCTGGTTTAGTTATTCAGTTATTAGGGGTTTGATATTTATTATTTAATGCATTAATTTGCTTCCGGGAAAAACGATGAGGTATATTCTTCCTGTGATGTATATCACAAAACATGCTAAATTATTATTTCTTTTAAGCTTTTGCTCTTTGATCTTTCAGCAAGCGACAGTGCAGGGACAGTCTGTATATGGAGGTTTTCAGAAGATTGATAAGTCAGATGGATTATATCATACCAGTATCAGAACCATCTATGAGGATAGTAAAGGTTTTGTTTGGATTGGAAGTTCGGATGGACTTATGCGTTCGGATGGACTTTTCTATGATATTTTCAGAAAGAACAATTCAAATTCCAGTACCTTAAGTGATAATACGATTAATTGTATTGTTGAAGATGCCAATGATTATGTGTTTTGGGTAGGAACTTCTAGAGGAGGTATTAATCGTTTCAATATCTCGGCTAAGGAAAGCGCTCACTATTATATTGAACCGGATTCTGACAATATATTAGGTATAGTTCGTATCAATGCCATTTGTCAGATCAATAAAAATAAGTTTTTGGTGGGTACTCAATCTCAGGGAATGTATTACTTTTATCCTGAACAGAATAAGTTTGTAAAATTTGAGACTACATTCAAATCAAGTTACAAGCTACCCAATATCATTCACCGTATTGTTACAAGCAACTATTTTATATGGGTAACTACCTCTAAGGGCCTTATTCAGTTTAATCTTCAGGGTGAGTTTTTGAAGGCTTATTTTTTTACAGGAGAATCTTTTGCTGATGTTCCATGTGAGAAGTCCTGCGATATCATGGATATCATGGATAAGGATACTGATAATATTGTTTTTACTTCTAAAAATACCCTGTACCAATTTAATTGGCAAACATATACCATATCCAAACTATTTGAAGCGCCTGCAGGTGTAAGACTAAATTATCTTTCTCAGGATAACAAAGGTGGATTTTGGATAGGGTCGTTTATGAATGGACTCTTTTATTTTAATATAAACAATAATGAGAAAGCGCATTATAATAAAGAAAACACTCATGGATTAATCTCAAATAATCAAATCAGTGATCTGGTTATTTGTCAGAATAAGAGTATTTTATGGGTCGCTACTAAAACGGGACTATCGAAATATGATTATCATCAATCAAAATTTAAACAGGTAAATTTGCCCCTGCTTAGTAATGGAGAGGTTACAGAGGCCTTTACACTAGTGAAAGATGCCAAAGGGGGATATTGGGTTGTAACAAAAAATGGATTATTTAGAAAATCAATACACGATAAATATTTTTCACAGGTTGAGATAGGGCATAATGTTATTATTTATAGGGCTATTGAAGATGAAAATGCTAATTTGTGGTTTACAACTAACAAAGGACTGTTGTCTTATTATCCTGATTCACAAAAATATACTCTTCACCATTTTAATTCAGATACATTGGATAATGTTAAGTTAAACTATTTAACAGCTTTAACACCTGTTGTAGATGATCATCTGTGGTTGTTAAGTAAGGTAGCCTTAATAAAATTAAATACTCAAACATTTGACTATGAATTATATCCTTTCCATTCTTCAAGTCAAAATCCAATTAACTATCGTTTTGCCACAATAAAGTATGCTATAGATCATAAAAGCTTATGGATGGGGAATAGGATGGGTGAATTGTTTAATTTTAATATTGAAAACAAGTCATTTTCAACTGTTAATATACGAAAGATGGTTAATGAGGATATAAGAAAATCCTGCATACTTCTTGATTTGAGTATAAGTAAAGATGGTAAGGTGTGGATGGCGACCTATGGTAATGGTTTGTTAGTTTATGATCCGGTTAAAGATAGTGTATCCACTCAATTGGCGAATGGAATGCTTGAGAGTTATGTGTATGGTATTGAGGCTGATGATAATGATAACTTTTGGATCAGTTCTAATCTGGGTATCAGTAAAGTTAATTTCATATCGTATAAAACAACAAATTACAGTTTAGATGATGGTACCTATTGTAATGAGTTTAACGAGATGGCACATTCTAGGTCAACAGATGGGAATTTGTTATTTGGAGGGATAGATGGTTTTATTGAATTTAATCCCGATAAATTATATGTAAATAATTATAAACCTAAGGTATATATCAATTCCTATTTAGTTGATGATAAGCCCCCCGTATTCGGCGATGATATTTTTGAGGATGTCACTTATTATTCCGATTCTGTGATCACAATAACCAGTGGTTCTAAAATAAAAATTTACGCTTCGGTATTAAATTTTTCCAATAGTCGAAAAAATAAGATCAAATGGAAACTTGAAGGTTTTGATGAAGATTGGAGAGAGGACTATTCATTTGCTACTATTGCTTATAATACATTAAAAAGTGGCAAGTATAAGCTCGTGGTAAAAGGAATGAATAACGATGGTATTGAAAGCGATGGGGAAGCTAGCTTAGAACTGATTGTAAAAGCAAAATATTACGAAACTAATTTATTTAAAGGCTTATTGGTTGGTATTATATGTTTTGTTATTATCCTCTTAATTCGTATTAGGATGCTATGGCATATTAGTCAGGAGGATTTATTAAAGAATAAGGTGATAGAACAAACCAAAGAACTGACTGCCGCTAATGAGAAATTGGCAACTTCGAAAGAAAAAATATTAAATCAAAAGACTGAGCTTGAAATTCATAGAAATTATCTGGAGAACATTGTTGAAGTAAGAACTGCTGATTTAGAACAAGCTAAATTAAAAGCTGAAGAATCAGATAAGTTGAAAACATCTTTCCTGGCCAATATGTCGCATGAAATCAGAACACCAATGAATGCCATCATAGGTTTCTCTAGTCTCTTGCAAACAGACGATTTTACAGAGGATCAAAGAAATCATTTCTTAAATGTGATTCACCAGAGTAGCGAGTCGTTGCTTGTGCTTATTAATGATATTATTGATATATCTAGAATAGAAACCGGTAATATTGAAATAATTGAACATGAAACGCATATCCCTACGCTCGTTAAAGAAATAAGCGATGAACTGTTATTTGAAGAAAAAAGTAATGACGTCAGATTTATGCAATTTTATGAACTGACTCATGAAGATTTGAGTATCTATATTGACAGGTATCGACTAAAACAAATTATATCAAACTTGTTACGCAATGCCTTTAAGTTTACCAAGAAAGGTCATGTGAAACTAACTGTCAGATCTGTCTCTGCAGATATTTTAAAACGTATGGGGTTTGCGTTAAATGATCAGGCAGATGAAGATACTTTTCATCCTATTTTATTTATTGTAGAAGATACTGGTATTGGGATAAGAAAAGAGGATTTGAAGTTGATATTTGAGCCATTTCAAAAAGCGCAAGAGTATGATAAGGTATATAAGGGTATGGGTTTGGGCTTAAGTATTGTAACTAATTTATTGAAGCTTTTTGACGGAGGTATTCAGGTTAATTCAGAACCCAGAGTAGGTACCGAATTTTGCTTTTACGTGAATGCCAAAAGGCACTTGAAGTAATGGAAAATAAAGAATCTTTAATCAATAGCAATTAGGGTATTGTAAATAGATACTTTGGTGATGCAATCTGCCTGGTATTTTTAATATTGGAGCTGGTAAGTTTATTGCCATATTATATTTCATAGTAGTTATAGCTAAATGGCATTGAAATGTAGCTTAATAATATTGAAATTAAAGGAAAAGAATAAAAGTTACCATCTTCCTAAATGGTAAAGCAGAGTTGAAAAAATATTATTTCTTTTGGTTAAGCAAACTATAAGAAACTAATGAGGCGCCAATAATTACCATTCCAATGATAGGAATGATTTCCGGTTTTTCATTGGGTATAAGTATCCAACTCAAAATAGCTCCAAATATGGGGATGATAAATTTCCATATGTTTAAATCAGATACCAATACACCGGGACGCTGTAGTAAAAAGAACCAAATGGTAAAAGCTGTTGCAGATAAAAAGCTTAACCAGCCCAGAGAAATATAATAGGGTAAAGGGTGAATAAAACCGTAAAAGGGTTCAATAAATAGGGATATAATAAATATGGTGAGCCCGCCCAGTGACATTTGCCACGAACTTAATACAACGGGCGATAATTTACCTTTTTGCCGAGCTACAAATACATTTCCAATACCTGATGCAATATTAGCAAATACTAAAATGATAATCCCAATGAGTTGTTGATTGTCAGACTCACTGCCCCAAGCCTTATGGTAGGCAATAAGAACAATGCCTGCTATGCCAAACGAAATAGAGGAGAGTTTAGTTAGTGTTATTTTATCATTCGATTGCATAAAGTGTGCCACCAGAGCAGCAAATAATGGTTGCGAACCGATAATTATGGCAGTAATAGCACCAGGTACTTTACTGATGCCGGTATAAAATAAGCTATATAAAATAATGGTCTGGAATAATGATATTTTGAAAATTTGCCAGGGATACTTTATTGGTGCCGCAAAAAATTGTTTGTAATCTTTTACCAGAGGCAATAACATTAGTCCTGCCAGAAAAAATCGTATGCCGGCAAACTGAAAAGGGGTGGTATATTCAAGTCCGATCTTGATTCCTGCAAAAGCTGTTGACCATAGAAGACATGCAATAATGGCCAAAAAGTAAGTGTGTAAAAATATGTTCCGCATATGATTTTATAAGTGAACAAATGTATAGCTTTTGACCCTAATATAAATAGGTTTTAATATCCCTTAACTTTCTACAGAATAGCTTAGCCTGTTAGGTAAAGTGTCAGAAGGAAGAGTTATAAAAAAACGTTTTTAACGATAGCTTTTTAAGGGTTGTGTTATCAATATGTTAAGGTAGCTGTTAAAGCATTTTAAGTGATTTTTTTATTACATCTTCAACTTTGCTATCTGGTTCTGAGGAAATAATTTTATCGACAACTTTTTGCGCACTATTCTTGGCAAAACCTAACATCACTAAAGCCGATAGTGCTTCTTCTTTTAAAGCATTGTTGGTACCCATAAATAACTTTTGGTCAATCGGTTCTTTTCCCAGTTTATCAGTCAGGTCAACAATAATACGTTGAGCTGTTTTTGCACCTATTCCTTTAATGGCCTTGAGTACGTTCACATTACTGGTAATAATAGCTTCATTTATTTCGGCTGGTGACATAGACGAAAGCATCATGCGAGCCGTGTTAGCTCCTATACCACTAACCGAGATGAGATGGATAAATATATTGCGTTCCGTTGTATCGTAAAATCCGTACAGATTATGGGCATCTTCTCTTAATTGTTCGTAAAGAAATAATTGGATTTCTTTTTGTTGTTGGAGTTTGGTATAGGTGTTAATAGATATATTAATAAAATAGCCCAGCCCATTATTCTCAATAATACAATGTGCAGGGCTGGATTCTATGATGTGACCTTTGATATATTCGTACATTAATTAGTTATTAGTCATTCGTTTTTTAGTAAACAGTATGTAATTAAACTGTTTACTGATTACTTTCATCGGTATACTGGTTCATAGCATTCCATCCCTGAGCTTGTAATTCAATCTCCTGATCGGCGTTGGTAACTAGGTATTTACCTTTGCTTTCTTCGGTGATGTGACCAATGGTATAAATTTTCAAATCAGTTTCTTGTGAAAATTTTTCATAATCACTTAGTGAGATGGTAAACAGTAATTCATAATCTTCACCTCCATTTAAAGCTGCTATGGTAGGATTCATATTTAACTCTTCGGCCATTAACGAAGTAGTGTGATCAATAGGAATTTTATTTTCGTACAATCGGCAACCCGTTTTTGAGTTCTTGCAGATATGCATAATATCCGATGACAGGCCGTCTGAAATATCGATCATGGCGGTTGGCTTAACGCCAATCTTATGTAAAAATTCTATTACATCTTTACGAGCTTCAGGTTTTAACTGGCGCTCAAGAATGTAGTCGTACCCCGATAAGTCGGGCTGCACAGTTTTATTGCCATCGTGTACTCTTTTTTCACGTTCTAATAACTGAAGACCCATGTAGGCTGCTCCTAAATCTCCTGAAAGACATATCAAGTCGTTTGGTTTGGCACCATTTCGGTAAACGATATCTTCTTCGTTGGCTTCTCCTATAGCTGTTATGCTAATGGTTAGTCCGGTTAATGAGGTAGAAGTATCTCCTCCAATTAAATCTACACCATGACTCTCGCATGCTAATTTAATGCCATCATATAATTGATTAAGGGCAGACAGGCTTATTCTTGAACTTACCCCAATGGACACGGTAATTTGTTTTGGGCTGGCGTTCATGGCATATATATCGCTTAAGTTTACCATTACTGCCTTGTATCCTAGGTGTTTTAGGGGGGTGTAAACTAAATCAAAGTGAATGCCCTGTAACAATAAATCAGTGGTTACAACGGTTTGTTTGTTTTTATAATCTAATACAGCAGCATCATCTCCTATGCCAAATTTAGTGCTGCTGTTTTTAATTTCAATATCTTTAGTGAGGTGCTCTATCAACCCAAATTCTCCCAGGGTTTTAAGATCTGTATTATTGTTTTCAATCATATTTTAATATTATTTTTCTAAACCTGCAAAAGTAGTAAAAATAAGTGTGATAATATATATAGAATACGACATCATTGAACTCCCTGATTCCATACCCTAAAACTCTAAATAAATAAAATTTTAGGGTAGTATATTTTGGTATGAATCCAATCAATTTATCTACAGCTCTAGAATTTTTATATGGCGAAATATAATTTTTCCTGTTCCTTTGGCCTGCAATCCAATATATCCTCCGGATAGCTCCTTATCTCTGTTGTCGACAGTTAAAGTGTTATTTATCCATGCTAGTGTGTGGTTGTTTTGAACCTTAATTTTTAAGGTGTTCCACTTATTTGTTGTTTGTACAAATGCTAAAGGGCTAGTTCTAGATACGATGGAACCGGTTCTGCTATTTTGATCCGGATGTAAATCCCAGATGTTTAATTCATAGCAATTCGTAGGGTTGATATCTTTATTTTTGCAACGTATAAAAACTCCTGAGTTGATCGTGCTGTCAGGTTTAAACTCCAGCTCCAAAACAAAATCAGTAAACGATTGTCTGGTTAATACAAACCCTGCTCCGTTTATAACAGAGCCAATCATCTCATGGTTGTAAAATTCCCAATTGGCATCTCCGTATTCATCCCAATCTTTTGAATTTTCTTGAAATATCGTTTGTGAATGATTACAGGATATATTTATAAATAATGCAGCTACTGCAATAATACTATGTATGCTCAACTTTTTCATCTTACTTAGTATAATATTTCGAGTTTTTGCTGTTCTTCCACCTTTATCTGTCCGGATTGAGTAATTACATTATTATGATGATGATTATTCTTCTCACCCCATAATAAGGCAACCAATTTTACAGGGTTATGAAGGAAAGTATTCTCAGAAAGGTCTACGTTAATAATGCCATGTGTTTTAATTAAAACTCCACTCTCTTCCTTACTGCCGCAATT
>JBFHKL010000047.1:0-19880 GCA_041595375.1 Saccharicrinis sp. | reverse complement strand
GCTGAAAATATTGTTAAAGACATGACTCCAACAATAAACATAAATTTTAAGGTAATTTTTCTCATTATTGAGTTATTTAAGTTATTATATCATTAAATTTTAATACAGAATAAACCCTTTACTCTTTGATATTCTGTTACAAAAACTAAACAGTTGTGGCATAAGTATAAACCTGAAGCACATAAAATAATCCTTTATTTAAAACTTTAAACAAATATATGCTCAAAGCAAAATTTAAAAATCACGTGATTACGTGATTTTTAAATAGAATGTGCCATCAAGCCCCTTGTTGTTTTTTGATATTAAACTTCTGACGTAGCCATTTTTCTATGCGAGAGAATAACCATGCCTGATCTAACAGTAAAACTAAATCATCCGCACACCACCCTAGCAGATCTGCTTTTCTATTCTAAAAAGAAAACCTGTTACAACTTATTGAAACAGTTTTCCTCCCTGAGGAATCTATCGGCTGTAGTTTATACTTAACATTTTTAAAACTTCTCTAGCTTGAGAGATATACCATGATGTGTATTGAAATAAATAACGCTAAGCTTACTAATCTTTTGTACCTTTGCGATCTTTTTAATCCTAAAAATAGGCATTGAAAACTTACTAAATGGTTTATTATTTTTTACCCTCGTTCATACAAATACAAACAAAGGATTTGAAATATACTCAGACCTATAGAAAGTGCATTAACCTATTTAAGGATAAATGGAGATAAAGTAAATACAGCATTATAAATGACTTTGACTTTTAACAAAAATAATATGGAAGAACAGCAGAAGTGGGTAAGCCTGAACAATGGCGAATATCTTTATATACCTAAATTTTTCAGTAAAATTGATGGAAATGAATACCTGAAAGATCTACTGGCTAATATTGAGTGGGTACAGGAAACAAAAACCCTGTATGGTAAAGAAACTATTTCTCCCCGGTTAGAAGCCAGGTATGGCGACGAAAACAAGGCATATTCGTACAACGGCCAAATGCATACGCCACAGCCATGGACTGAGACTTTAATGACGATAAAGGAGAAAATTAAAACGTTGATAGAAGTTGAATTGAATAGTGTTATTTTAAATCAATTCCGTAACGAGAAAGATTCAATTTATTGGTATACAGATGCGGGTAATGAGTTAGGTGAAAATCCTACTATTATATACGTAAACTTTGGTGCCACACGTAAATTTCAGTTTCGCCACCGAGATAAAAAAGGCAGCTTCGACCTGAACCTAACCCATGGCAGTATTCTTATCACCAAGGGTGAGATGCAGCATTTCTGGGTACATCAGGTAGCTAAACCAAAGAAAAAAGTGAGCGAATGCATACATCTTATATTCAGAAACATCAAATAGCAAAATACCCCTGATAATTAATTTTTACACAAAAAACATCAGCAAACCACATAAACTGTATATAACTAATTATCAGGGTCTTTACTTGTTAAATAAGACTAATCCTCACAGAGTATAGCATTAAAAGCATCCAATGCAGAAGAAGTTGTGGCTGCACTTCTTTTTTCGGATGTCATATTCCAGGGTACTCCGGGCAATACTTCACCTTTATTCATGGCATCTCTATAAATTGAATTGACATTTTTTTCGATAAATGCTGTATATTCTTTTTGGGGAGAATAATGATTTAACACATTGAGATGCCTGATAAAGATCCCTTTAAACTGTTCAGCATCAGATTTACAACGCTCTGGCTCACAACTAACCTCCTTTAACACACCTTGTTCTGTTACCATATGCTGTATGGCAGACTGGGCTAATTTGTGAGCCCTTTGCATATAATGTTCTTCTCCTGTTATGTGATACAAATTAACTAAGCCCGTTAAAACAACTCCCTGGTTATAAGTATATACATTACTCTTTACCTCACAAATTCCATCTCTATTTCTAATTCCATCCTGTAATAATCCGTATTCACTAAATAGTTCAACCTCATTCATCCACTGCCAAATATCTATTGCCCATTGTAAACATGATCGACCGTTAATATCTTTTGTATTGGCCAGGTATAGTTTTGTAGCAAGCGTTAAAGCCAAACTATTACTAATAGTTCCTTTAAAATTCAGTCCTTTTTTCCAATACAGACCACCACCACATTCCATACTCCAACCATTAGTGATATCTTCAAAAATACTTCTTGCCATATTTAGGTATCTGGTTTCTCCAGTCCATTCCCAGGCATCCATCCAGGCAAGTGCCCACCAGCCTTCATCGTCATAAAAATCATTAATATAATTACGGCATATCCAGGCTTCCTTTCCATCCTGCTCCCCTACTTCAAACTCTTTTGTTTTCTCGAAGGTATGATCAAGCATTTTCTTTATCGATTCATCATGATTATCACTACCGTATTTAATTAACGCAGTTAATATATTTGCTCCATTCCACCACGAAGTAGTCTCCCATAAGCCTGTATCCATATTATACCAGCAATCCAGTCCTTCTACTAAAATATTTGCTCCATTTTCCCATTCAGCCTTATCATTTACTTTTTCAGCTCTTAATGAATTACAAGAAAAGAGAATAAAAAAAACATATACTATTTTCATATACTCTATAATTTGATTTTTAATGGTAAAATGGAACTTTTTAGGAACTAAAGTAACACACCGGAACATTGTGCTCCGGCATGAAAACTAACGATGATGTTTATTTGCATGATTTTCTTTAGCTGACTTATTTTCCTGACCTTTTGAATGATCCCTAAGAGGACCGCATGATGCAGCCAGAATAAGCACACCCATGGTTAAAACCATCAATTTTACTATTCTTTTCATAAAAAAGCATTTTTAAAACCCCGATAAAAAGGGAAATTATAATTAATAAGAATATACAATGTTAATTAAAAAAACAGAGGAAAAAAGACAAGGACAAGAGTTTTTAAAATAAATCATAAAACCCTCTTCACTTTTAACAAATTTTAAATAACATTTTATCTATCTATTAATGAGAATAGTAGAATACGTAGCATAAATACCACAAAGCAATAACCACAACCTTTTCAATGAAGAGCCGTACATAAAAGCATTATATTAATTATTTCATGACTATAATGATGAATTGGAAAAACCTAAAACTATCTTACAAATTTTTCATAGCCTTTGGTATTATCATTTGTTTATTTCTTATCACTGGCTTTTGGGTTATCACAGGAATTGGAGGCATCGTTAATAATGCCAATGAAGTAATTAAAGGTAATAAACTAAGAAGTGATCTTGAATCGAAATATATAGACCACCTTAATTGGATCAAAGATGTGAGTAAACTATTCACCGACGATGAAGTCACCAAGTTGTCTGTTGAAACCAATTATAAAGAATGTAAATTTGGGAAATGGTATTATGGAGAAGGAAGAATACAAGCAGAAAAGTTAGCCCCAGAACTAAAAACTTTATTCGATGAATTCGAAGAGCCTCATCAGCATTTACATGAATCAGCAATAAAACTAGAAGAAGCATTTGAGCAAATGGATTGGCGTTTATCAGTACAGATAAACCAGTCAAAATCTGATTATTACGAATGGGCCGATGAATTGTTTAAAAACCTTTTTTTTGGTAAAACTAAGTACTTAAATATTAATAAAGATCCAGATAAATCTTCCTTGGGGAAGGTTTTAGAGTCGGATGCCATGACTATTTTTTTACTTAACCATCCTGAAAATACTCCATTAGTTGATAGTATCAAAAATATCCATCATAAAATCTTTAACGGGATTTACAAAATGGATAGACTACTCAAGCAAAATAATGGAAGAGCACCTGCACATGATTATTACAAGAAAAATGTGAAGGGAAATATAGCAGAAGTCATAAAAGAGATAGATATACTTAACGAAAGAACGAAGCACTATTTTTCAGGAGTAGATAAAGCTAATGAGATTTATCAGAAAGAGACAATGGTTCACTTAGAAGAGTTAACAGCATTATTTGATAAAACTATTGAGTTATCGAAAGATTATCTAATGACTGATGCTGCCATGCTTAACAGAGCTAAGCTAACACAAACGGGAGTTATTATATTTATTTTAATAGCCACCATTATAGCAGCAGCACTAGCCTTTTTTATAACTAAAAATTTATTACAACCCATTAAAAAATCGGTTTATTTTGCCAACAAAGTAGCTGAAGGTGATTTAACTGTAGAAATTGATATCGATCAAAAAGATGAAATTGGTCAACTTGCTTTTTCCCTGGAAGAAATGGTTGCTAAACTGAAAGATATTTTATCGAATATAAAGAATGGATCAAACAGGTTAGTTGGCGCCAGTAATCAATTAAATGCTGGATCTCAACAAATTTCAACTGGTGTAAATGAACAAGCTGCAGGAGCCGAAGAAATATCTTCGTCCATGGAAGAAATGACTGCTAATATTCAGCAAAATGCATTTCATGCTAAAAAAGCCTTGACTATTTTTAACCAATCCTCATTATCTATTGAAAATGTAGCCGAGGCCTCTCAAGAAACGGTTCAAGCAGTTACTAATATTAATGATAAGATTAAGGTAATTAGTGATATTGCTAAACAAACCAATATATTAGCCTTAAATGCGGCTGTTGAAGCTGCTCGGGCAGGTGAACAAGGAAGAGGGTTTTCAGTTGTTGCTGCAGAAGTTCGTAAGTTGGCTGAAAAAAGCAAACAGGCTGCTGAGGAAATTGTTAAACTAAGTCAGCAAGGCCTACAATTATCGGAAGATTCTAATCAACATCTATTATCAATAATGCCGTCTATCAATGAATCATCCGTATTAATTAAGGAAATAGCATCGGCAAGCCAGGAACAGGAAGTTGGAGCTACGCAAATAAACTCAGCCCTACAGCAATTTAACCATGTTACCCAACAAAATGCAACAGCGGCAGAGGAAGTATCCAGCAGCTCTGAAGAATTGTTTACACAAGCTCAGGAGCTTGATACGATGACCCGTTTTTTTAAAGTTGATTAAACCATTAAAAAAGAAAATCTAAGGCAAGGATTAGAAAATACAGTAAAACAAACTATATTTTCTTTTTCAACACAAACACTCCGCAAACATCTTCAGAGTCATAGGTTGATCCCACCAGCTTTTCCTCTGAAATTAAATAGATATCAAAAGTATTGGGTAAATAATCAATCACCTCATTGTTTTGCAAAGCCCTGACTTGTTTACTTTCAAGCAGTAGCTTTCCATCTTTAATAGTTCCCTGTACTTTTTCAAGCACTTCGATTTCATAATCGTTCTCCACTTTTTCAGTAAAGGAAAAAGTTCCTGTTACCTCATTTCCTTGTTGTTGCAGTTCAACCTCTCCTTCCGACTTTCCGTATTCAAAGTCTTCATTATATAGCCAGGTACCTGTAATATTCATTGATCTATTCTTTTAACTTTATTGCTGCGAAAAATAACAAATAATATTCAAATAGTATTCCCTTGCCAATGCTACCATCGGCAAGGGATATTTTTAAAAGCACAAAAAATTATTTTGAGACAGGAAATGTGAGGTTATTTTTCCATTTAGGTTGCTTTTGGCTTGTGTTTATGTACTCAATCAACATTAAGGCATAATCAATTGTTTGTTTCATCCCATCAAGCTTCCATTCTTCAGAATATTCATCTCTTACGGTATGGTAATCTGTTGACCAGAATTGAGTATAATTTGTTTGCCCCGATACTTCCTCTTCGCCTGCTGATATCCATACTGCAGGAATATTATATCGGGCAAATGAAAATTGATCTGAACGATAGAATAGTCCCTGATTCGCCAATGAAAATCTGGAATAATCAATTCCATTTTGTTGAGTCAAATCTTTAATCATATCTTCTAAATCAGAAAATCGAGCACCTATACCCATAATGCTTTTAGATTTATCCCACACAGGAGTCGATTCAAAATTAATATTAGCAATTATATTACTCCGATTAGTATTCTGAACAAAATATTTTGATCCTAAGAGACCCGACTCCTCAGCATTACAAGCCAGAATAGTGATAGAGTAATAAAGGCTCTCCTGATAGGCTTTTAATACCTTAGCTGTCATCATCATAGCAGCAACAGCAGTACCATTATCAATAGCTCCATTGTATATGCCATCACCATCGATAGAGGAATCCATTCCTAAATGGTCGATATGTGCACTTAAAACTATTCGTTCCTTAGATTTACCAGGTATGTGAGCTATAACATTGTTATTGGACACCTTTCGGAAGGTATTGTTTCCTGATATTTCTATCTCCACCCCTGTAGCAATTGGTTTAAAATCTTTTGACAGGGAACTTTCATACATATCCTTCAACTTTAATCCATAACTCTCGAATAGTTTACTTAAGCTACTTTCTTTTACCCAGCCCCTGAATATCAGATTATTTTCTAAATCTGATTGAATAAATAAATCTTCACCTGACCAGGAGTTTTTTACTACATTCCAATCGTATCCAGCTGTTTCATCGGTATGAAGCAACAAAATGCCTTTCGCTCCATGTTGAACAGCCTCTTCTATTTTATATATCCACCTTCCAAAATAGGTAAGGGTATCACCTTCAAAAATTTCAGGATTATACAAACCAGGATCATTAACCCTGCATATCACAATTTTATCTTTCACATCCACACCCTTATAATCATCCCAATTCATCAGATCCGATTGAATACCAAAACCCATAAATACTAACTCTGCCTGAACAGATACTGAAGCATCCTCTACAGTAAAGGTACCTACTATATCATCAGGGAAGTGAAGCATTCCCTTGTCGGTGCTCGCTTGAATATTCGAGCTAGTGAAACCCTTCATGTCAAAGGCTTGTAGATAGCTATTGTTTTGTCCTGGCTCGAGACCAAGGATCTTATACAAGCTTTTAACATACATTTCTGTCAGCTTACCTCCTCATGTTCCCGGCGCTCGTCCTTCAAGCAAGTCATTACCCAAAAATTCAGTAACACTTTGCATCTCTTTTTTACTAATCTGTGAAGAAAGAGTCGAAAGCTTCATCGTTTTATTTTGTTTTGTGCAAGCCATCAGTATGACTATGCCAGCAATAAAAAAAACAAAATTTATCCTATTCATATTAATAATAACATTATTGAAAAAGGCATTCATTTACCTTTTCTGATTTTTTAAAAATTGCCAACAATTAAAATATAATGTCAACCATTCGTTTAGGCGATGTAATTAGTCAATAAGATATAGGTACACTACAACATATCTTTTTACCACATCCCCATAAAACTTAAATGACAAATCATTTTCTCCAACATATAGATTAGCAGCCTGACAATTACTTTACTATAACAACAGGAAAATCCTGGCCAAAACTATATCCTGTGGGATATTGAGGTGTTAACATATATTCTTCGCTTAGTTGAGGCACCCGATCTTCGATATAACTTTTTAACTCATTCGCCGTTATATTCTTATCTTGAATACCTCCATCTGCCCTGCCATTCAAACCTTCTAAAAGCGCATAAGTAAAAATACCATGTTTTAAATCACTGGCTTCTGTCGCATATTGAATAGCACCACTGGCCAGTAAAAAAACGGTACCCGTACTACGGGCCAGCTGGGCTATGGCTTTTTCGCGTGTAACACCCCGGTTATTAAATGCATTTAGCGCACCTCCTGACTGACAGGCATCCAGCACAAATAACTGTTTACGTGCTGCCACTTTCATAGAAAATTTTAATAGTTCATTGGCCGAAATTGCCTTTTCTTTCAGCATCTGATCATCTCCATAAAGTTGAGTTACATCATAGGGAATAAGGTAAAAGTCGGATTGAGCTGAACTATTTCCAGAACTCATTGTGCCATGCCCTGCAAAATAAAAAACAAATACATCTTCGGGTCCTGCTTTTTTAGCAATCAGATCAAAAGCTTCCTGAATACCTTTTTTATCGGCTTCGGTATCCTTTAAAAAATAATCAATCTGCGAATCAAAAATATTTTTTGCATTTTTCTCTATTACGCTCATGCAGGCTTTTGCATCATCGGCAGCATAGTTTAAAACGTAAGAAGGATTCTGATACTTATTAATACCAATGGCCAACACATAAAGATCCACATTCGACTTTTGTCCATTATAATAAATCTTCACCTGTGATGGTTGAGATTCCGTACGGTCTTTATTGAAGGCAATCACCTTTATATTATTTTCTCCTTCAGAAATAGTGAGATCAAAGGTCTCTTCAAATTTATTACCTAAACGTTTTTTATTACTTGTATATTTCTTTTGTTGTACTAATTTATCATTATTATAAATTCTGATTTCATCAATAGCTGCTTTCTCATCTTTTGCATGGATATTAATATACACAGCACTATTATTAGCTATAAGTAAACCTGAAGTATCTGATTCTAAAAAAGTATCTTCATCTAAAAGCTTAATTTCCACTTCCGGTACATCTTTAATCAGCTGATCAATTGTTGTGTTATCGACCACTAATTTATTCCCCTGATAAATATTTTCAATTAAATTTGGACAATAATACTTTTCAAACAAAGAACCCACATTAATTACCTCGAGACCTGATACATAATTTATATGCTTTAATGCTGATGAAGAGCCGTCGAAATATCCCTGAGGATTCCTGGCTAACCAGTTTTTTCTGTCAATTTGCAAATAAGTGTACAATTCCTTAAAGCTATCGAGATCCCATATTTTTATTTCACCATCCACACTACAAGATACCAAACGCTTTGCGTCCGATGATATTTGCAAGGAAGTAACTCCTCCCGAATGACCATATAAAGAATGTAAAACCTGGCCCGTTGCAGGATTCCAAATTCGAATAACACGATCGCTACCACCAGTAACAATTGTTTTATTTATAGGATTCCAGGTTGCAGAATACACTGCAAAAGGGTGAGTTAATTTATTGACCAGCATTCCCGAGAGTAAATCCCACACCTTGACTTTCCCATCGAAACTAGCTGTTATGAATTGTTGACCTTCATAACTAAAACAGATATCGGATACAATGTTTGTATGCCCTACGATATTTCTGAATTCTTTCGCCGTATCCACTTCCCAAAGTTTTAGTTCTTTATTTAAATCTCCTGATAAAAGATAAAGTCCATTTAAAGTATAATCAAGGCAATAAGGCGAAGCATTTTTTGTATATATATATTTAAGTTGCTTTCCCGATAGTTTATCCCAGATACGTATGGAACCATCCCAGCTGGCACTGGCAACATATTGACCGTCGGGACTAAATTTAGCGTCAAAAATTAAACCCTGATGCCCATTAAATGTTCTGATAAGCTTACCTGTCTTTACATCCCACAACTTCATGGTATTATCACCACTGCCAGTGAGTAAACTGTTCCCATCCTGACTAAAAGAACAGCTGATGACCAATTTATTATGCCCAATAAACTCTCGTTCTACCTTACCCGTTTCCACATTAATCAATACCGCTATGGAATCTATACCCCCTTTGGCTATAAACTTTCCATCGGGGCTTAATATGGCCTTGTTTTTTCTCTCCAAATATTTAATAATATTGCTATGAAACCAATCCGCCTGATCAAAATCTAATCCATCAGTCCGATCTTTATTCATATACCCCTCAAATACCATTTGTTTTTGCCCTGTTGTGATATTCCACAGAGCTGCAGTATTATTTTCATTATTTGTCAATAAAAACTTACTATCCGGACTAAAAACAGATATACATTCCAAACCGCCAAACATTAAGTGTAGCTCCTGTTTTCCTGTTTTCGTGTTCCATACAAATGATTCCCCATCCCCAGATATAACCACATGTTTCCCATCAGGACTAAAGGCGATATCATCAATCCAGAATTCAGGTTTCTCTATACTTACTATTTGAGTTCCTTTTTTAACATCCCATACAATAACATCGGAATATTTAGTAGCAGTAACTAAATATTTACCTGAATAGCTAAAAGCCATATACAGCTTACATCCATTACATATGTTTTCTTTGGCCACCATCAGTTCATTCAATTCCTTTCCTGTATGCAGGTCAAATACCTTAGCCGAACTTTTGTAAGAAGAAACGGCAACAATATCATCGGAAGGGCTAATGGCATAGGTAAAAGGTCGATCTATTGAAAACACAGGGGCATTTAGGCTATCAGATAAATCAACCAACTGCATCGCTTCGGCGCTAAAAAAGCTTAAAAACTTATTGGCTTCAGGAGTTGTCCATTGTGAACTTACTGTAGCCGAATAATCTTTAGCATAAGAGGCTATTTTTTTACCCGTGATAGCATTCCACAGAACCATCTGATTATGATTATCTGACGTCATGATTTTCTTGCCATCAGGACTAAAACGAGCATTAGTGATTGGATAATCCTCTGCGTATAACTCCACCAAAACCTGCCCGCTAACAATATCATACACCAATACTCTATTGCCAGCATTACTGACTATTTTTGTGCCATCGGGACTAAAATACAATGTTTTTACTGGAGCGGTATGCATAGAAAACGTACGTATCTGTTTCCCATTACTGGCATTCCACAATATAATATTATGATCATAGCTTCCCGTTGCCACAAATTTACCATTAGGGCTATAATCCAGGCAAGACACATAAAAAGCATGTCCTTTTTGTAATACCGTTTCAACGGCTGATTTCTCCTGACCTTTGGCTGAATACGGAAAAATACCAAAGAGTAATAGAGTGAAAATCAATAAACTATTTTTACAACAATGATTACGCATATTTTTATTCTATTTTAAATCCAACAATTAAAATATCATCCACCTGATCTTCATCTTTCATCCATTCCTCCATTGTTGAATGTAATATTTGTTTTTGTTCATTCATAGGTTTGTGATAAATATCTCCCAACAAATCTTGCAGTCTTTTAATCAGAAACTTACGCCCCTTCACTCCTCCAAACTGGTCAGCATAGCCATCCGAAAACATATAAAAACAAGTTGGTGATGTAATCTCTATTTGATGATTGTCAAATTCTTTATCCTTATACAAATTTCTTCCTATATTCTTTCTATCGCCCTTAATACGCTGTGTTACTCCATTTCGAATAACAATTAAAGGGTTTTTAGCTCCAGAAAAATCAACCAATTTAGCCTGAAGATCGATGGTACACAACGACATATCCATTCCATCTCTATTTTTTGTTTCTTCCTGATTCAAAGCAAATTCTACCTCTTTACTCAAAGCTTCAAGTATCTTATGAGGAGAGCTTATTTTTTGATGAATAACGATTTGGTTTAAGAAGGAATTTCCTAACATACTCATAAATGCCCCTGGCACACCATGTCCAGTGCAATCAACAGCTGCAAGCACCAATTTTTGATCTACCTTAGCAAACCAATAAAAATCACCACTGACAATATCCTTTGGTTTAAAGTAGATAAAAGCATCATCCAATAGCTTATTTAGTTCGTTGACATCGGCCAGCATGGCTTGTTGAATACGTTTGGCATAGAGTATACTGTCAGTCATTCGAAGGTTCTTCTTTTCGATCTCCTGCTTTTGCTCGGCAATGCGAATGTTTTGCTTACCCAACAACCTATTCTTATAAGAAATTAAGTTATTTGTTTTTCGCTTGGATCGATATAATATAGCTAACACCACCACAATGAATAAAATCAGGACAATCATCACCAGCATATAAAGCTCCTTTGATTTTTGTTTTTGAATGGTAAGCGCTTTTAGTTTATTTTCTCCAATTAATATATTATTCTCTTTTTCCTTCTTCTCCGATTCATATTTTATGCTGAGTTCTTCAACCACATTAGTCATGTTTTTATCTAAACAGGAATCAGAATACATCTTAAAATACTCATGACTTTTTAAAGCTTGTTGATATTTATTTTGTTTAGAATACAGTTTATACAACACCTTATAACTCTCCTTTAGCAATTCATGATCGTTAATTTGTTGAGCTCCTACAATACTTTTATGCAAGAAGGTTGCTGATTCATGGTATTTGGACCAAACAAAATACAACTCACCCATTCTAAAATATACCAGTGCTATCCCTTTTAAATCATCTACCCTGTTTTTATATTGTAGAGACAAAAAGTAATTTTGACGAGCCTCTTCAAAATCATTATCCAAAAAATGAATTAAACCAATTTGGTAATAACAATTACCTTCACCTACAAAATCTAACAGGTTATTTTTTATTCTCAATGCCTCGTTAAATAACATTAAAGCCTTTTGATACTCCTGTTTATACACATGTATAAGACCTGTAGAATAAATACATTCCGATAAACTTTTTTTTAGTTGACTATCTGTTTGATTCGTTTCCAGCAACAATTGATAATTCTCTTCAGCAAGCTTCAAATAATTTAGTGCCTTAACATACTTCCCTATTTTGATATAAAGACTCCCAAGGTTAAAATATCCATTTGCTAATTCCAATGAATTATTTATATCCTCGCTTAACTTAATGGACTGTAAGCGATAATCCAATGCCTTATCATACATCCCCCATTCCTGATATATCAAAGCCACACTATTTAACGAAGATAAAATATGATCCATATTACCCAAGGCCTGATCTGTTTCCAGCGAAAACAATGCTGCATCCAGAGCTTCTTTATACATTCCTCTATTGAGATAAACCAAACTTAAATTATACTTCAATGAAGAATACAATTCTTTATTCTTAGACCTTAATGCCTGACGAGCACCTAATTGGAAATAATAAATAGCGCTATCTAATTGATTTATACGATAATAATCGGAACCTATACTTTTTAACAAAGCTATCTTTTCATTTGCTTTGTCTGGTGATGTAATCTTTTTAAATTGTATTTTTTTGTCAGAAATTTTTACTGCCAAGGAATCATAAAGAAATTCATTTGCCTGGGCATGAACATAAGCCAAATTTAAAACGGTGAATAATAAAAATAATGTAAGACATTTGATGATTTTCATGCTCGCAAATTAACAAAAATTATAAAAGGTAAGATGCTTAGATAAACAATATTTAATACTACTTTTGTATACAATTTAAAGTCTGTACATGTTTAGAATCATTAAATATAAATTATTGATATTGAGCCTGTTTTCTTTTGTCAATATAACTATTGCACAAGAAAACACCACTTATTCTGCCATTCTTATGTCTTTGGATGGAGAAGGATTTGTTGTTCGCGATAATAAAGAAATAAAGTTAGAGCCATCTCAAAGTTTAAAATCGAATGATCAGCTTTGCATTCAAAAGGGTAACGCCGTTGTCTTGTTGTTTACAGGAAAAGAAGTACCCATGAATGCCATCTCAAAATACACCATACCCTTTGAATCTAACAACCAACATTCTGAGATATCAGAAATGACCAATAAAGTAGATAAAGGCAATAGTTTATTATCACAATCGGGCGTGGCCTACCAACTGCGCGGACAAAGTAAAGTGTTTCCTACCACATCAAAAATAATAAGCCCCTCAAATGCTATTTTAAGAATCGGCTACAAAAACCTATCTGAATTAAACATGGGTTTAAAAGTAATTGATTCTCAAACTCAAAGAGTAATTTATCAAATAAAATCGGTTTCCGATAGCCTGGTTTCACTGGCTGATGTTCCCTTTGAAAAAGGTAAATCATACTATTGGGTATTAAACAATACCCCGCAAGGAAAACCAGAAATGGGTACTTTAGTAATGACAGATCAGGCAGATATTCAAAATATTCAACTCAACAATAATCCAACTAGCCATTACGAATATTTAAATGTGATCTCTGCATATTTTAACCGAAAATATTATTTTGAAACACTTCAATTCATCAATATGGCTATTGATACATATCCCGATTATGAGTTATATAAACAGATGCGAATAAATTTACTGGCACACTAAAATCACATTCAATTCATTACAAAAAGCACTCTTTTAAAGGGTGTTTTAATAGCTTATTATCACCACAAAAGAACCCTCTTAATATTGTTTTTTTTAAGCTCGAAACTTAAAAATCGTTTATAAATAAAATATTATTTGACACTTTCGAAGATACAATTAAAGATTTTCTGGTTATTATATCCTACGCAACAAATAACTCAAAAGTCAATTTCTATAGCAGATCTGATCCTTAACCCAACTCTTTAATAGTAGCACATTCTAAATAATCCTTAACCTTATGATAAATTTTTAATACCGTATCATTCTTTGGCATTGAATTGAATATAATTTCCATGTAATTTTTTTCCTTTAATATTTCGAGAGAAGGTTTAAAATTAAAATCAAAAATCCACGATAATTGCATTACTTTTATATCCAGTTGGTTCTGAATATTCTCTCTTGAAATCAATTCATCATTTAATACCTGTGCTGCAACTTTCTCAGAAATCGTATCGCTTTCAGGCATATCCCAGGTAAGCGTATGATTAGGGCTTTCATTTGTATTGGTGTAGTAATCTGTAATCACCTTTAAAATATCCAGCTTATCTGCATCTCGAATTAGCTTAGCAAAAAATAGTTTTTTATCGGATAGATAATCAGGTATTTTCCGTTTATTATGATGAGCAATAGCCTCCAATACTACTTCTGCCGCTTCTATATCATCCAAAAAACCCTGTGCTTTTAATATTTCAACAGAATATTTGGCATGATCACCAGCAACTGAATCATTAAAAGTATTAAACTCTATTAACTGTTTAAAACGCCCAATATCGTGAAATACACCTGTAATAACTGCCAATTCCTTTTCTTTGCCATCTACATTCAGTTTGTCTGCCAACTGACTGCATATTTCGGCTACCCGTAGTGAATGTTCGTATTTTATTTTAAAATTTTTCTTTTGTTGAACAGAAAGTCCTGTAAAAGAATTGTAGTAAGTATCTAAATTTTCGCAGGCCAGGTCTATCAGGTTGTCCATATCTCTATTGATTTAAAATACAAACTTAAACATTTCAAACTAAAATAGACTCAATATTTTTGAATGATCACCGCGTAAGAAATTCTGCTCTGCACTTTTTTTATTGTTAGGTGACTACTCTGCTTCAATCATAGCTTTGGTTAACAGTCCTTGCTTTAGCAAATACATTTAACACTTTCCAAAACACTATTAAATTATTTTAACCCTTAAGCCTACTCAATATTAGATAAAGATTATACTTTTACATTCTCATTAAATTATTCCAAAGATAAATGCAAGAAGTAAAGTCATCTGAAAAATTTCAGTCAGGCAATGTTATTCTTGTAGCAGCATCGCATATGCTACATGATAATTATTCATCATTTTTGGCACCATTAAGGCCTTTACTGATTGAAAAATTTGGCCTTACACTAGCCATGGCATCGGTATGGGACTTAATCATGCGCCTTCCCTGGTTATTAAATCCTATCATTGGTATTATTGCAGAAAAGACGGCTGCGAGATACTTTATTATTGTTGCCCCTGCCATTACTGCCATAAGCATGAGTTTGCTGGGAATTGCACCTTCCTATACAATCATATGTATATTACTTTTTACCATGGGCATAAGCAGTGCCGTATATCATGTTCCCTCTCCTACCATGGTCAAACGACTATCTGGTCAATATACAGGCCGAGGCATGAGTTTTTATATGTTCGGAGGTGAAATAGCCAGAACGGCTGGACCATTAATCATTACGGCCTCCGTTTCGTATTGGGGGCTTGAGGGCATATGGAGACTTATACCTATAGGCTTGATTGCATCTTTTATTTTATTCCTGAAATTAAAAAACATCAAAATTTCAGACGATCTTAAAAAAAAGAAATCAACTAAGAGCCATGTTTTTTCATCCCTAAAAGAATATTTACCCTTTTTTTATGTACTCATTGGTATCATGTTATTCAGAGCTATCATGAAATCAGGCTTAACTGCTTTTTTACCTACATATTATTATCACGAAAAAGGCGAAACTTTATGGTTTGCCAATTCTGCTCTGGCAGTATTTCAGCTGGCAGGAGCTGCCGGCACTATCTTATCGGGCAGTATATCAGATAAACTAGGACGAAAAACAACCCTATTAGTCATCAGTATCATGTCTCCGCTGATGATGTTTTCATTTATCAATTCTTCAGGTTGGCTATCTTTTGTATTTTTGATACTAATGGGATTTTTTGTGTTTGCTCCCGGACCTGTATTGATGGCACTGGTGCAAGACCGATCAAAAGAATATCCGGTATTTATGAACAGTATTTATATGACAGTTAGCTTTGTTACTGCGGCTCTCTCCGTGTTTTTTGCAGGATTAATTGGCGATTGGATTGGTTTGGAAAAAACCTATCTGATATCTTCAATACTGGCATTAGGGGCGATTCCATTTGTATTAAGTTTAAAAAACAAATAATACAAGCAGATATATTTTCAGATACAATGCAATCTTAAGAATTAAAGACCAGCACTTTACAAAAAGATCTTATAAAACACTAACAATTTATTGTAAATAAGCTTTAAATATGATGGATAACTTATCAGGCATTAATAACACTTCTAGTAAAACCGAAATAATTGAAGAACTAATTAAATTATTTACCCCTTATGCTCGCGAACTTATTCATTCGGGGGCTGATTTTAGTTATATGAATATGTACGCTGATAATTTTACAGATCAGCTCAAAAAACAAACCAGTCTTTCAGATGAAGAAATATTTAACCTATTGAATGAAGCATGCGATACCAGCTGGAGAAAGCAGGTTAATGGGTAATAAAAAGGAAAATAATATATTTGTGCAAACTTTTTTTGCAGAATGGAATACATAGAACTGGATATTAAAGCATTGATTTATGAGATTTTAAAGGGAAAAATAGTTCCCTATAGTGTAGAACTGAATTGTGAGATAATGAACTCCGAGTTGAATAATTTATATGGAACATGCATTTATCACGACGATGAAGTGGATGGATCAGTTAATATTTTAGCTGATTTTAACTGTCAATTAATGGAGCATACTGAGCTCGATATAAACACAAAAGGGTGTTTTAAAGGACGGTTTAACGTGGAGCACAAGTGCTTTTTCGAGGGTGCTTATGAGATCAGTTTATAAGCAACAAAGGCTTAAAAACACCACATTAAGGCATCTTTACATCTTAATAAACAAATAATAAAAGCAAGCTTCTCATCTGGTAAACTAAAGAGCCTTTAGCATCAGGAAGCTTGCTGTTGATTCCTAATGACTGGTATTATTCCACAATTTTCAATTCCGTTCTCCTGTTTTTTGCTCTTCCTTCTTCTGTTTCGTTGGTGGCTACCGGATCTGCCATCCCTTTTCCCGAAAACGACAAGCGTAAAGCATTAATACCTTGATTGATTAGGTACTGATAAACCTCTTTTGCTCTTTTGCGGCTTAATTCCTTATTATAATCCTCTTTACCTACATTATCTGTGTAACCCAATATCTCGATATGAGTATCTGGATTAAGTTTTAGGAAAGCAACAATTTTTTGCAATTCTACCTCCGAGATAGACTTTAAAACATAAGAATCCGTTTCAAAAAACACATTATTTAGTACAATTTGTTGCCCAACTTTTATCTTTTTCAAATAAATATCCAAAATCAAAGGATCAGTAACAGAAGTCTCCTTTTCCATATCGAAATGATCGGAATAAAACAAGTAACCTTCCTTTGACACATTTAAAGCATAAGACCCCCCTAGAGGCAGACAAATAAGAAATTCACCTGAAAAATCAGTAGATAAGGCCTGTACAACCATTTTTCTGGATTCCAGGTCTTTCAATTCGAAGGCTGCTTTCAGTTGTTTTTTAGTCTCCTGATCAAATACCCTACCTCTAACATAGGATACCGGCAATGGTTTTATTTCCGGAGGTAATTCAAAACAATATAAATCTTTACCTCCATATGATTTACCAAACCTCTCCGATGAAAAATAGGCTTTATTACCGCTGGCTGTTACCACAAAACCAATGTCATCACCTGAAGAATTAATAGGATAACCCAAGTTTATGGATGAGTGCGTAAATTGTCCCTCATCATCCATATGCGAAAGAAAAATATCTTTCTCACCCAATCCAGGCCATCCATCAGAAGAAAAATATAAAGTATTGTTATCCTGATGAATAAAAGGCGACACTTCGTCATAGGGAGTATTGATACTATCGCCCAAATTTTCAGGCATTCCAAAGAACGGCGTACCATCAGCTTTTATTCCCATTACCTGTGCACGCCAAAGGTCGTTTTTCCCTTTGCCACCACTTCGGTTACTGGCATAATACAATGTACGTCCATCGGCAGAAAAAGAAGGTTGTGATTCCCAGAAAGGGGTATTGACAGGAGCTTCAATATTTTTTGGTTCACTCCAACCATTTTGAGTACGATAACTAAAGTAAATATCGCATGACCCCTTACTATCACTCCTTCCGCAAGCAGTAAAAAACATCCAATTTCCATCTGCTGACAGACTCTGAGCCCCCTCATTACTAGCACTATTAATAGGAGCTAACAAGGCTAATCCCTGCCCCCATTCTCCTGAAAAATCCTTCACAGACCTAAAAAAATCTTCCTGATAATAATTGGCTAACGAAGGAGTAAAAGGCGTTTTTATTACTGCAGAATCACGAGGGACCATTACCGTATACACTAATATCTGCTCATCAGCCGTAATACTTGGCCAATACTCATTATACGCACTGTTCACTTTGCTTCCCAAGTTAACTGCCTTTATATTCAAGGGTTGTGCTTTAGCGTTTTTGGCAAACATTGTTTTTTGAAGCCAGTCATTTACTTTTTGTTTTGAAGCTTTATTTTGTGTTTTTTGATAATACTTCTCAAACCACATCATTGCTTCATCAAAGTTATCGAGATAAAAATTGGCTACACCCAGACTATAGAAACTAAAGACAAAAAACGTCGAATCCATGGTAACAACTTTTTCCAAAAGATTGGCTTGTTCCCGATAATTTTTTTGCTTATAAAACACCTCTGAAAGCAACAGATAAGCTTCCAGAAATTTAGGATCCTTTTTAATGGCCTGTAATAAAGGTTCTTTAGCTAACTCAAAATGATCCTGAGCATAAAAAGTACCTGCTTTTTTATATAAAGATTCAGCCTTTTTTGATTTGGTTGTTAATTTCTGCGAAAAACCAGGCTGTATCAGCACCAGACATCCAATAATGAATAGCACTGTTAATTTAATTTTTTGTATCACCAGCTAAATTTTAAGTAAAAAATATAGTGAAGGCAAAAATAGCACTTTACTTGACATATACGTTTAAGTATTGTAAATTGAATACAATGATGATTTATTCGCTTACTAACAAACCAGAAATAGCCATTATGTAATATACCATCAAATCAAAAAATATGGAAATCAATGCAACCTCAGTAAAAACAGAACAAGCCTTATTGGTTTTAAACAATTTGCTTGTGGCTCAGGAAACCGGTGATCTGGAGAAATTTTCAGCGTGTTTTAAACAAGATAATGAAACTGTAAATATAGGTACCGACATTGATGAGATTTGGGTGGGGTGGAAACCATTTTATACCTATATGAGAAAAATGATCGAAACACGTAAAGGATTAAAGATTAATGCCAAGAATACAAACCTTAACGTTTCGGACAATGGAGATGTAGCTTGGTATTCTCAATTAATTGATACGTGTATTGAAACCAAAGGAGACCCATTTCGACTGGAAGGATTCAGGCATACAGGCGTAATGCTAAAGATTAACAATCAATGGAAAATTATTCAGTCGCATATGTCCATAGGCTATGAACCAGAAGAATAATGACCCCTTAAATAAGTTTCAAACCGGAATAATAGTATATTGTTCCGGTTTTTTATTGTGAATTACTCACCATATCAAATATTAAAATAAATGTATGCCTGCAAATCAGGAATTAGCCACTTTAAAAGAATACTTGCAAAACCCTAGCAGTAAAGTACAAACGGTACTCATTAGTGAATATGTTCTTGAGAACCCTTATCTTATCGCCCCCCTCTATCATTTGATTCATAGCG
>JBFHKL010000046.1:0-20229 GCA_041595375.1 Saccharicrinis sp. | reverse complement strand
TACAACCAGTCATATCCCAGTTATTTTATTAACTGCTCTTCATTCTGTTCAGGATAATATGACAGGGTTAAGTGTAGGTGCTGACGCTTATATATCCAAACCTTTTCAAGAAGAGTTGCTAATCGTTCAAATAGATAATTTAATTGAATCGAGAAGCAGGTTAAGAGAATCTTTTTCTTCATCAAACCATATTTGGGAAGAGAATATTGAAGGTTTGTCTCTGGATAAAAAATTGATAAAAAAGGCCATTGGTATAGTAACTGAAAATTTATTAGAAGAAAATTTCTCGGTAGAAATGTTAGCTTCTGAAATAGGTTTAAGTCGAACTCATCTGCATCGAAAATTAAAATCAATAACTAATCAATCGGCATCGGAGTTTATCCGTAATATACGCCTTGAAAAAGCCAAAGAACTAATGAAATGTGGAGAACTAAAAATTAATGAGATTGGTTTTGCCGTTGGCTTTAATTCGCATACCTATTTTACCAAGTCATTTAAAAAATATGTAGGGCTTTCTCCTCAGGATTATGTAAAAGAAAATAAAGTGGAGCAATACTAAATATGATAGTTTGTCAGGGTTCTTTATCTTAAATTACTTCTTATGCACAGCATTAATGGCCCATCTATGTAAAATGGGACATAAATTACAATAATTGCAACATTTGAAATAGAATGGAAAGTCTGAATCTGCTTTTTTTGTATTGGTAATTCTAATGAGTAGCAGCAAAAAAATTAAATATGAATCTATATCAAATAAAAAATTACAAAGTATTGGTGTCTGCAGTCTGTCTGTTTTTTCTGACAGCAGCGGGAGTGAAGCAGAATAATCAAAATATCTATCGTAAAGGATGGATTGATTTCAATAAAAATAATGTAAAGGATATTTTTGAAGATCCTACACAAACCATTGAAGATCGGGTAGCAGATCTGCTATCGCAAATGACGATGGAGGAAAAAACCTGTCAGCTGGCTACTTTATATGGTTTTTCAAGGGTGTTGGAAGATGAATTGCCCAATGAAAAATGGAAAAGCAGGGTTTGGAAAGATGGTATAGCTAATATTGATGAACATTTGAATACCATAGCCAATCGCCCTAAAACGTATACTGAATATGCATATCCATACAGCAATCATGCAGAGGCGATAAATAAGGTGCAGAAATGGTTTATTGAAGAAACTCGTATGGGTATTCCAGTAGACTTTACCAATGAAGGGGTTCACGGTCTATGTCATAAAAAAGCTACTCCTTTGCCAGCACCTATAGGAATAGGGTCGACCTGGAATAAAGAACTGGTTTATAAGGCAGGTCAGATTGTTGGTAGTGAGGCCAAAGCACTGGGATATACCAATGTATATGCGCCAATACTTGATGTTGCAAGTGACCCTCGTTGGGGAAGAGTAATAGAGTGTTACGGTGAAGATCCTTTTCATATTGGAGAATTGGGCGTACAGATGACCAAAGGAATTCAGTCGCAGGGTATTGCATCTACGGTGAAACATTTTGCCGTCTATAGTATTCCTAAAGGAGCTCGTGATGGTGAGGCCAGAACGGATCCTCATGTGGCCCCTCGTGAGATGCACCAGATTTATCTTTATCCCTTTAAAAAGGTAATTAAAGAGGCACAACCAATGGGGGTAATGAGTAGCTATAACGATTACGATGGAGAGCCGGTTACAGGGAGTTATTATTTTTTAACAGAGCTGTTGCGTCAGCAGATGGGATTTAATGGTTATGTGGTTTCTGATAGTGAAGCCGTAGAGTATTTATCGGATAAGCATAATGTGGCAAAAGATTATAAAGAAGCTGTGCGACAAGCTGTGGAAGCAGGATTAAACGTGCGTACCACCTTCAGAACTCCGGAATCATTTATTGAGCCCTTAAGAGAGCTAATCAAAGAAGGTAAATTATCAATGCAAACCGTAGATGAGCGAGTGGCTGAAGTGTTAAAAGTAAAAATGCGTCTGGGTTTATTTGATCATCCTTTTGTTGAAAATACAGAATTGGCTAATAAGATAGTTCATACCGATGCCAATGAAGAGGTATCGCGGCAAATAACAAGCGAGTCGATGGTGCTGTTGAAAAATGCAAATGATTTATTACCCTTAGATATTAATAAATACAAAAACATTCTGGTAACAGGCCCTTTAGCCGATGAAACGAGTTATACCTTTAGCCGTTATGGACCTGCTGATAATCCTTCTGTTTCTGTTTATCAGGGAATAAAAAACTATGGCGCAGGAAAAATAAACGTGAATTACGTGAAAGGTTGCGAGGTGATGGATGAATTTTGGCCGGATAGTGAATTAATGGAGGTAGCACTGACAAGTGAAGAGCAGGCCGGCATTGATCAGGCTGTTGCACAAGCCTATAAGTCGGATGTGATTATAGCTGTTGTTGGGGAAGATGAAAAAATAGTAGGCGAGAGTAAATCACGCACCAGTCTGCAACTTCCTGGTCGACAATTACATTTGATAAAAGCCCTCTATGCAACGGGAAAACCTGTAGTAATGGTATTGATTAACGGACAACCGCTTACTGTCAATTGGGAAAATAAATATATTCCTGCCATTTTGGAGGCCTGGTTTCCCGGTACCTCTTCGGGAGATGTGGTGGCTGAGACGCTGTTTGGTGACAATAACCCGGGGGGAAAGTTATCGGTTACCTTTCCAAAAACAACAGGTCAAATTCCTTTGAATTTTCCTTTTAAAAGAGGATCTCATGCAGGACAAACAAAGAATTCAGGTAATGGTTACGGTACAACACGTCTTGTAGAGCCCTTGTATCCTTTTGGTTATGGATTGAGTTATACCACTTTTGCTTACAGTAACTTAGTGGTGAATCCTATCCGTTCATTATTTCAATCGGATATTCAAGTTTCTTTTAAAGTTACAAATACCGGTGAAAGGGCAGGGGATGAGGTAGTTCAGCTTTATCTGGAAGATGTAGTGAGTAGTGTAACAAGCTATGAATCTCAGCTGAGAGGTTTTGAACGAATACACTTAAAACCCGGAGAATCCAAAACTGTTGAATTTACTCTGCATCCTGATGATTTGCAAATATTGGATAAAAACATGAACTGGACGGTAGAGCCTGGTCAGTTTAATGTGAAAGTTGGGAGTTCATCGGAGGACATCAAACTGAATGGAAGTTTTGAAATTATGGCTTATTAAGCGAATATAACTAAATGATGAATCTTAAAAAATGAATCAGTCCAATAGAAAGTTTTCTAAAAAAATAGAAGGGATATTACTCGGCTTTTGTTTATTGGGTCTACTTATGTTTGGTGCATGTTGTTCCAATGGTAGTACTCATAATGAAGCCACAAAAAATCCGGTAGATATGGTCTATCCATTGTTGGATACCAACAATTCACGTTGGTTCTTTTTCTCTTCAGCTTGCCGGCCATTGGGTATGGTAAACCTAAGTCCTGATACCCAAGTGGGAGGAGCCTGGGGGAGTGGTTATCGATATAAAACAGATACGATCAAAGGGTTTAGTCATATTCATGCATGGCAGCTCTCAGGCCTTTCGGTGATGCCAATTACTATTGGTAAAGACAATGAAAAAAATGTTTTCAATGATTACTATTCAAAGTTCAGTCATAAAACAGAGAAGGTAACACCGGGGTATCATTATCTGGAGTTGGATAGGTATAAAACGCAAGTAGAACTAAGCAGTACAAAGAGAGTAGGGTTTCATAAATATCATTTTCCAGAGAATCAACAAGCGGCCATTCTTTTTAATTTAAATGGAAAATTAGGTCCGTGTGAAATTACTGGTGGTAAGCTGATTAAAACCGGTGATAAAAAATTAAGCGGAGAATTAATAAATGCACCTACCATACGTCGTCCTAAACCTACGAAAGTATTTTTTTATGCAGAGTTGAGTTCTACTATTGATTCTGTTACACAGGATGCTGTTACGGGAAATTATCTGGTTTGTCTTTCTAAAAACCAACAGGAGGTATATATGAAAGTGGGTATTTCTTATACTTCGGTTAAAAATGCGGGAGAGAACCTGCATGCGGAGTTGTCTCATTGGGATTTTGATAGGGTTGTGGAGGAATCGAAGGAACAATGGAACTCATTGTTGGGAAGGATAGAAATAGAAGGGGGATCGGATACCGCTCAAAGAAGATTCTATACTGATTTATGGCATGCTTTGCAAGGGCGCAGAACCATTAGTGATGTGAATGGCGCTTACCCGGATAATACAGGGGAGGTATTTAAAGTGGGGCAGCTGCCTTTGAATGATAAGGGCAAACCTCTATTTAACCATTATAATTCAGATGCTTTTTGGGGGGCACAGTGGACTCTTAACACCCTTTGGGGATTAGTGTATCCTGAAATAATGGATGAGTTTGTGCATTCTCTTTTTCAATACTATAAAGATGGAGGTCAAGTACCTCGTGGTCCTTCCGGAGGTAATTATACCTATGTCATGACTGGGGCTTCTTCAACGCCATTTATAGTTAGTGCCATTCAAAAAGGCATTGTTAAGGACAATTTAGATGAAATTTATCAGGCCCTAAAAGTTGGGCATATGCCCGGTGGAATAATAGAAAAAGCCGGATATGAACATAAAACTTCCTTAGGTGGAGGATTTAATTATTATTTGGATAAAGGATATGTTCCTTATCCTTTACCGGAGGGGAAATTTGGTTTTCATCAGGATGGTGCCAGCTTAACCATGGAATATGCCTATCAGGATTGGACCCTTGCGCAATTGGCAAAAAAACTTGGGCAAGAACAGGATTATAGGTATTTTTTAAAACGAGCTGATTATTACAAGAATACCTTTGACATAGAAACCGGTTGGATGCGCCCCAGAGAGGTAAATGGTAAATGGCATGGTAAACTGGATCCGTATTTATACGAAACAGGATTTAATGAATCCAATGGGGCACAGTCTACGTGGTTTGTGCCTCATGATATACCTGGTTTAGCCAAATTAATGGGAGGGGAGGAGCGAGCGGTAGATAAACTTAATGCCCAATTTAAAACAGCAGAACAGCTAGGATTTACCTCAGGCGATTCGCACGACAGGGAGTTGCACCCGGAGTACAGCAGAATACCTATCAATTATGGTAATCAGCCTTCTATTCATACAACACAAGTATTTAACCTGCTCCATCGCCCCGATTTAGCACAGTACTGGACCCGTCGGGTAGTGAGCCGTGTATTTTCAGGCTTAAGTCCAGCAACGGGGTACAATGGTGACGAAGACCAAGGGCTGATGGGGAGCCTGTCTGTATTATTAAAGCTGGGTTTATTTCAGATGAATGGAGGTACAGAACAAAATCCTGCATACCAAATAGGAAGTCCAGTATTTGATAGAGTAACTATTCATTTAAACCCAGATTACTATGACGGTCAGACATTTATCATAGAAACAAGAAATAATGCTGAAGATCGTTTTTATGTAAAACAAGTAAGCTTTAATGATCGTCCCATTAATGATTTTAGCATAACCCATGGGGATATCGTTCATGGAGGTGTGTTGATGATTGAGATGGATGATAAGAAATAATGATCGTGTTATTAAGCTGTATAAACCCAGCCAGCGCTATTTTTTTCTATGAATTAACTTGTAGTATAGTTGTTGTTTGGTTAAATAGCTGATGGGTAGTGAAATAAAAACCTTTTTGATGAATACTTTCTGTCAGAAAAAAATGTTTGAGTTGGAACAAAGTTTCAAATAATAGAAACATGTATAGCAGAAAATAAGACTTGAATTTTCTTTATTGCGAAAGTTCTAACTGTTATTAATTTTAAGTCATGAGAATAAATATTCATATTTTAAAGTCAGCATTTGCTTTATTTTTAGTGTTTGACATTTTGCTTACTCTAACAAGTTGTAGTGTTCATGATTCTGAGCCACAGGTATATTTCACTACAGGAATGAAAATTGGAGAAGTAAGCAGTCATAGCATGATTTGTTGGACACGTCTATGTAAAAGTCCCAAGGCGGTTCCGGTAAAACATGCCCGTAAAGAAAGACCATTCAGAAGCCCTCTGGAATTTGATGAAAATATGCCAGCTAATCAAATGGAAGGAGCAGTGGAAGGTTCTGCAGGTTTCATTAAATTAACCCTAAGTGCTGCCTCAGATACGATTGTGATACCCTGGAAAAAAGTATCTGAAAATACCGATTTTACCTTTTGTGAAAACATAACAGGGTTAAAGGAAAATACCAGCTATCAAATCCTTGTGGAAGGACGTTATGATGAACAATCACCCATAGCCCAGCTTACAGGTACATTTAAAACAGCCCCCGATCCTGATCATATGGCAGAGGTTAATTTTACTTCCACCTCTTGTCAATATTACTGGGATCATGACGATTCCATCAGAGGTTTTAAAACTTACGATAGTATGTTAAAACTTAAGCCAGATTTTCATTGTCAAACAGGCGATTTTGTTTATTACGATAAACCAGGTCCCATTGCTATCAATACGGAATTGGCTAGGCACAAGTGGCATGCAATGAACTCATGGCCCTCCTTGGTTGATTTTTACAGGCAGGTACCCCTCTATATTCAGAAAGATGATCATGATATGTTGAAGGATGATGCATCCCCCCTTAAAGAACCCTTGGGAGAGTTTACCTTTCACGATGGTTTAAAAGTTTGGTACGAGCAGGTTCCTGTAAAGGGTAAGCCTTACCGTACTGTTCGTTGGGGAAAAGACCTGCAAATATGGTTAGTGGAAGGGCGCGAATACAGAAGCGAAAATATATCTCCGGATGGTACTGATAAATCCATATGGGGAAAAGAACAGAAAAAATGGTTTGTGGAAACAATGGAGGCTTCTGATGCTACCTTTAAGGTCTTACTATCACCAACCCCCGTTGTTGGTCCCGACAGAACAAAGGGTAAAAATGATAATCATGCCAATAAGGCTTATCAGACAGAAGGTGATTGGTTGCGGAACTTTTTAGCTCAGCAGACTAATGCTTTTGTTGTGAATGGAGACAGACATTGGCAGTATGTATCAAAGGATTTGAAAACTGGGCTGATGGAGTTTAGCCAAGGGCCCACCAGCGATGAGCATGCACAGGGTTGGAAACCCAATGATTATAGGCCTGAACATCATTTTTTACGTGTTAATGGAGGTTTTCTGCATGTAAATGTTTATCGTCAGGATGATGTGCCTACTATCAAATTTACCCATTATGATGTAGATGGAAACGAGGTACATCAGGAAACCATAAAAGCAGTAGCTTATGAACTAAGTTCTCAATTGTAAGAATAATATGTTGATAAACAGTAGTTTGAAAAATGAAGGTTTTATAAGCGTTTTTATTTTATAACTTTATAAACTCAATACCAATGAGAACAGATTAACAAATAGAAACAGATGAAACGAGCATGCAAATTCAGTCATTTAATTTACACAAAGGGGAATGATTGAATTTTCTTGTGAGTTCTCCCGCATTTCGCGGGACAGGCTATATGACCATTGAAAGAAAATATAAACATATGAAATTTAATCTTTTAATTATTGCAATTTTTATCAGTGTATTCTCCTATTCACAAACCAGAGATACGCTTTATCTATGGTCAGGTAATGTACCCGGTGAAAAGGGAATAAAGCATGCTCCTATTCAATCCAACGATAGTAAAGGAAACGTAAGCCGATTAAAAGAGGTTACAAACCCTGCTTTAGTAGTTTATAAACCGGAAAAAGCCAATTCTTCAAGAGCAGGTATTCTTATTTGTCCAGGAGGAGGATACAGTATTCTTGCGATAGATAAAGAAGGTTATGAAATCGCAGAATGGCTTAATTCATTAGGATATACAGCATTTGTATTACAATATCGTGTACCTCAAAAACAACAGGGGGCATTAAATGATATTCAGCGAGCGCTCCGACTTGTTCGTGCTAAGGCTGATGATTATCACTTAAACCCCAAAAAGATTGGTGTTTTGGGGTTTTCGGCAGGAGGAAGTCTGTGTGCACGTGCTTCTACTCAGTTTCATTCGGATTCTTATGCTAAGACAGATGCAACAGATTCACTTTCGTGTCGCCCCGATTTTGCAGTGCTTATCTATCCTGCCTACCTCGATCAGGGCGAAAACAGAAGTCTTACCCCTGAACTGACTATAAATGAATCTACGCCTCCTTTTTTTATTTTTGGAACGGCTGATGATAAATATGGCAACAGTTCGCTGGTGATGGCATCGGCTCTGCGTGATAATAAGATACCCCTTGAATTGCATGTTATGGCACAGGGAGGGCATGGTTATGGTTTACGACCTGGTAACATGGCAGCAGAAACATGGCCGGTGTTGTTACAAGGCTGGTTGCAGCACTTGACAGTTATTAAGGAAATAAAGTAAGAAGTGTTTTTTTTGATAATAGATGAAAAAATCTTGCATTCTATTTACAATCTTCAAAAAATAAACTTTCTTTGCTTAGTTAATATATTGAAAAAAACTTATTTGAATTACTAAGAAAGATGGGAAAAGTCTTGATAATTGGTGCTGGTGGAGTAGGCACTGTCGTGGCCACTAAAATGGCTGGATTACCTGAAGTTTTTACCGAAATAATGCTGGCCAGTCGTACCAAAAGCAAATGCGATGTTATAGCCGATAAAATTGGTAATAATCGTGTAAAAACAGCTCAGGTAGATGCCGATAATGTTCAGGAATTGGTTGGGTTAATAAAGTCTTTTAATCCTGATATTGTGGTGAATGTGGCTTTGCCATATCAGGATTTGCATATTATGGATGCTTGTCTGGAAACAGGCGTAGCTTATTTGGATACAGCCAACTATGAGCCTTTGGATGAGGCTAAGTATGAGTATAAATGGCAATGGGCTTATCACGATCGTTTTAAAGAAGCTGGATTGACAGCTATCTTAGGTTGTGGTTTTGACCCTGGGGTAACCAGTGTTTTTACAGCCTATGCAGCTAAACATCATTTTGATGAGATTCATTATCTGGATATTGTAGATTGTAATGGAGGTGATCATGGGAAAGCCTTTGCTACGAATTTTAATCCTGAAATAAATATACGTGAGGTTACCCAAAAAGGAAAATACTGGGAGGATGGTAAGTGGCTTGAAACAGAACCACATGAAATACATAAGCCTTTGAATTATCCTCGTATCGGTGACCGTGAGTCGTATCTGATTTATCATGAAGAATTAGAGTCGTTGGTGAAAAATTTCCCAACCATTAAACGTGCTCGTTTCTGGATGACCTTTGGACAAGAGTATTTAACTCACCTGAGAGTTATTCAAAATATAGGGATGGCTGGTATTGAACCAATAATGTATGAAGGTAAAGAGATTGTACCTATTCAGTTCTTAAAAGCTGTATTGCCTGATCCGGGTGAGCTGGGAGAAAACTATACCGGCGAAACTTCAATAGGTTGCAGAATTAAAGGTTTGAAAGATGGAAAGGAAAAAACCTATTACATCTACAATAATTGTAGTCATCAGGCAGCCTACGAAGAAACAGGAGCCCAGGGTGTAAGTTATACTACTGGTGTGCCAGCAACTATTGGTGCTATGATGTATCTTCAGGGTTTATGGAAGAAAGAAGGTGTTTATAATGTAGAGGAGTTTAACCCTGATCCGTTTATGGAAAAATTAAATAAGCTTGGATTACCTTGGGTTGAGGAGCATGAAGCTGACCTTGAATTATAAAAATTAAAATATTGACAGGTTTTTGATAAGGGTTTCAGCGAAAGCGAAACCCTTATTTGATTATCAACGAGAAATAGTGAAAGTGATATGCCAATAGATTATTCTAAAATCCCATCGCCATGTTTTGTGTTGGATGAGGATTTGTTGCGTAAAAATTTAGAATTGATTAAATCGGTAAAAGACAGGGCCGGAGTAGAGATTATTCTGGCTTTTAAATCCTTTGCCATGTGGGGAGCCTTTCCTCTTATCAAAGAATATATATCTGTTGCCACTGCCAGTTCAATCAACGAGGCGCAACTGGCTTTTGAGGAGATGGGCTGTAAAGCGCATACTTATGCCCCAGCTTATACCCATAACGATCTTGATATTCTGTTGAAATATAGTAATCATATAACATTTAACTCATTAACACAGTTTCAGAGTTTTAAGGATAAGGTAAAAGCTTATCCTGAAAAAATTTCTATGGGATTGAGAATTAACCCCGAATTTTCTTCTGTGGAAACAGATCTTTATAATCCCTGTTCTCCGGGTTCTCGTTTGGGAATTCCTGTTTCAGGTATGCCTGATGTGTTGCCTATAGAAATAGAAGGCTTGCATTTTCATACACTTTGTGAATCAAATTCCTACGACCTGGAAAATACCTTACAGGCTGTTGAAAAGAATTTTGGAAAGTATTTGAGTCATATCAAATGGCTAAATATGGGCGGCGGACACTTAATGACTCATCAGGATTATGATGTGGACCATTTAATTAAAGTGTTATCCGACTTTAAACGAAAATGGGGAATACAGCTTATTCTGGAGCCAGGGAGTGCCTTTAACTGGAGAACTGGAGTTTTAAAAAGTTCGGTGGTGGATGTTGTCGAAAATCACGGTGTTAAAACGGCTATGTTGGATGTTTCCTTTGCAGCTCATATGCCTGATTGTTTAGAAATGCCCTATCAACCAACAATTTCAGGAGCCAGTATACAAGCATTGAAAGAAAAACCTATATACAGAATGGGTGGTAATAGTTGCCTTGCTGGTGATTTTATAGGTAATTATTACTTTGAACAGGATTTGAATATTGGAGACTCCATTATTTTTGAAGATATGATTCATTATACGATGGTGAAAACAACTATGTTTAATGGCGTTTCTCATCCGTCTATAGGAACCTGGAGCGATAAAAAAGGATTTACCCTGCTGCGTAGCTTTGGATATGAAGATTACAAAAATAGAATGGGTTAAGAAGGTGCATTAAATTATTGATAGGGGTCAATGTTTTTCTACTTCTATCAATAGTTTTTTAGTAGTTCTCAGGCTTTGGTTTTTAGTAGTGCGTATTTATTATGAGAGAAGCGCTGTGAAACGGCATTTTGTTGGCAGCAGCTTCTAACTAATCGTTACCTTATCCTATTTATCCTGGCCCAACTCTTTTTTTATAAGGAATTCAAGCTTATCTGCTAATTCTTTAGCTTCCATACCCTTGGGGCAGATAGGATCGAGTACAGTGTAGGTGAGTTTGGTACCCAGAACCAAGGGAAAATAGCCATTTTTTATTAACTCATAATTTCCATCTATGGCAAGGGGAATCACCATAGCCGAGGGTGCTGTTTTTATAAGCATACCAATGCCGGGGTATTGAAAACGTCTGATGGTACCATTTTTAGTTCTTGTGCCTTCGGGAAAAATACTTGCGCTATAGTTTTCTTTTTCAATATGTTTGCCCAGTTTGGCAATTTCAACAATGGCTTGTTTACCATTTTTTCGGTCGATAAGCGCAGAGCCTCCCATCCTTAGATTGTAAGAGATACTTGGTATGCCTTTCCCTAGTTCAATTTTAGAAACAAACTTAGGATGGTGTTTCCTGAAGCCATAACCTATAGGTGGGATGTCAAAAGTGCTTTGGTGATTTGAAACGATAATAAGCGGGCAGTCCTGAGGTATCTTATCAAAGCCTTTAAAAGTAATTTGGGCTCCTACAATGCGTAAGCCATACAATAAAAGGTAGTTTAAATGATCAACAGCCTTTTTTCGAAGTGGATAACCTCCAATAGCCTGACAGATAACCTGTACGAAGTGAAAAAAAAGTAACAGGAAGCCAAAATATATCCAATAAATTGCAGATAATATATAACTAAAAAACTTGCTCATAATTGTACACCATTATTTTAGGTACAAAGAAATAATAAAAAAAATGAATTAAAAATAGAATTGTAAGCCTCCTGCCATATAGTTATAGGCCTGGTCTAGTAAATTAGAATCAATACCTGCTTCAAAGATAAAGGAAAGATTCCTTTTTAAGTCAATTTCCATATTCACAGGAATCCAAAGATAAGAAGGGGCATTTGAATCAGTGTAGATATCAAAATCCAGTCCTGTTGTTAATCTGGCTGAGCTGGTCAGTCGGATAGTATACAGACCTGTCAAATCCATGGCGAAATTGCCAAAGGAGTGAAAACCTCCTCCTAAGGAAAGATTTCTGGTCACCGCAAATTCCACATCTCCGCCAAAATAATTCTCATTTTCAAATAATCCAAGTTTTAATCCAAAATCAATACCTGGTTTTAAACCGTAACCTCCTTGTAAAAACAAAGCCAAATCGTTATTGCCCCCTGCATCATAAATAAAGGGTATAATGCCTATGTTGAGCCTTTTAGGCGATAAAGTTTGCGCGGAACCAAATACTTGCGCGTAAGAAAATTTACTTACCAAGACAAAGGCAAGTATAAAAACTAATTTTTTCATGTGTGTTGTGTTTGTTTAATAGAACGCAATACTCGTATTTCTATTTTACGGATTAAAATATTTTTATACTACAGGCATACCTCATTAAAAATATCCACAAACGAAGATGTTTTTTTAACCTGTGTGGCTGTTTAATATTTTGCTTATGTGGTCAAGCTATGTAAGATAAGGTTGAAATAAGCTGGTGAAATCTACTTTTTTTTCAGTGCTAAAAAGTACCCCTTCATGATTCATAAAGGTTGAAGTAGGTCGGTTTAAATCCAGTTTCTTGCCATAGATATTGGTAGCATTAACACCTAATTCATTATAAATGCATGTTGTAGCGCCAAAATCCCAAATATTACCGCCTCCTTTAGTTTTTTTGGGTAGTTTAAAATAACAACCAGGTTGATTCTCCAATATCCAAATGGCATTCATTACAGCTCCACCCTGTTTAAACATCTTAAAGGCTGAATAACCTATCTCTGAAGTTTTTGTATTCAGAGTAGTAATAATGTACTTATAGTTTTTGTGTTTACAAAAGCTTCTGTCGTTAATAAAAGTAAATTCATGAGCGGAACCATTTTTATGGATAAGCCATTGTTCACCATTTTTATAAGCTCCCATACCTTGAATGGCGTGGTATAGATCCTGGGTTATAGGATTACATACTACTCCGATTATAGGTGTACCTTCTTTAGTTATCAGTGCTATGGAAACAGAATACCCTTCGAGACCTTGTGTATAAGGAAGGGTTCCATCTAAAGGATCGATGCACCAAAAATAATCTTTCTCAAAACGGCTATTGTCGTCAATTAATTCTTCAGCTAATAAGCCTAGGTCGTATTTTTCTATTGTTGATCCTATCTCATTGAGTATGATTTCCTGACTTTTAATATCAACCTCAGTAACGACCTGTGATGCCAGACTGGTTCCTCCTTGAGGCTTATCCTTGCAACTTTCGTTTTTTATTTCAACAGGAAGTTCTTCTCTATTATATGATGCAATAAATTCACCAGCTTTTCGGGCCGCTTCAAGGGCAATGGAACAAAGTTTTGTGAGGTCGCTATTTGTAAGGTGCATTTTTAATGTAATTTTTACTTTGTCTATCAGTATTGATAATACAACTTTAAATATATACAAAATTTGTGATAAGTATTACTTTGCAATATTCAAAGTATGTTAACAATTGATTAACGTTAATGAATGATTGATTAATGATTTAACTGGTTCATTTTTAGGGATATGCTTGCCTGTTTAGTTAAGCTAGGTTTTTTATTACTTTTCGGGCCAGTTTTTCACTGTAGCTGTTTATTTTCCAATGATCAGGACTCCATCCTTTTAAGAATCGATGAAAATCTGTCCAGGCAATAGGATATAGTTCTCGCCATTCTTTTTCCAATTGAGTAAATTCAATATGCTTCTGGCTTATTTGAATGGCTGCTCTCAGTTCCTTAAAGTAGAAATCAAGAACTTGTTCTTCGTGTTTTTCACAGTCTTCCTCATACATGCAACTACCTATAAAATAGGCTACATCTTTCATACCGCATCCGCCTCCAACATACTGAAAGTCGACAGCAGCTACTTTTTTTCCATCTTCTGAAAAGCAGAAGTTAGCAAGCTTGGCATCTCCATGAACAAAGGTAAGGTAATTAGCTGTATTAAGTTTTCTATCAATTAAGGGAGCAGCATCCTTCAACGCTTTGTCTTTTATTATTTTTAATTCATCAGGACGGGTATCTAAATGCCAATAGGTACCAATAGGCCATAAGCTATTGGGTTTTTCATTTAGGAAGGTAGCATGAAAATAAGCCAACCATTTTAAGCAGGTTTCAATTTCGTTCCAGCTTACAGCAGAATGCCTTTTGCTGTAGCCACTGGCATCCAGATCTTCCATCACCATAAAAACCTCATCGTCCTTACTCTCAATAAATAAACAATCAGGCACTTTGCAAAAGTCATTGCATTTCGCAGCAAAATGCTGATACCAGTGACTTTCTACTTCGTATGATTTAACCTTACGTAAATGAGAAAAATCCGTATTCCAACCACGGGGATGATTCTTTTGACCGGGCATTTTAACATGCTTAGCAACCACACTGTTTTTGTCGCTGCCTATTAATTTTAACCGCACAATACTACCATAACCGCTCCAAAGGCTTTGAATCTCTTCCTGCTCCACTACCTCTTTGGCACCCGTGACCTTTAAGGTTAAATCTTTAAAATGTTTGTTCATATCCTTTTCCTGAATGCACAAATATAATATACTTAGCGAGAAAAACATTACAATTATAAGTGAGTTTAGCTGCATAGGCACCTTCTTTTAAAGAGCTAGTGTATACGTACGTATCTTAATCTGTATAGAATAAAACTATCTAAAATAAGTATGATTTTACTATGAGTCTGCTGAATTTTTACTTGATCTAAAAAGACTGCTTAATAGTCTGTTCATCATATCGTTTAAGTTCTTTTTCAGAGGTGTATGTCAGGAGTAGTTTATTTGCATTATTTATAACTATATCTTTGTAGGGTGTTTTAAAAAATGTTTTTTTTTATACTTCCAGTGCTAACTTCTTTTATCTTTGATCTACTCAAATAAATCAACATGATTCAGAATATAATAATGATTGGGTCAGGAAATATGGCTACTCAATTAGGAAATGCCCTGGCAAAAAAAGGGTTTAATATCCGTCAGGTTTATAGTTATACTTTAGAGAATGCTGAGAAGCTTGCCGATCAGCTAAATGCCTATGCAACAAATAATCTTGCCGACATTCAAACAAGCGCCGACCTATATATTATAGCGGTTAAAGATGCTGTTTTGCATCAGGTAATTGAACATTTACCTCAGGTGAAAGGTATTGTTACCCATACAGCAGGGAGTATGAGTATGGATTTGTTATTGAGATTTGATAAGCATGGTATTATTTATCCCTTTCAAACCTTTACCAAGGAAAGAGAAGTAGATTTTAGTGTTATTCCTATTTTGTTAGAAACCAGTGACGAAGAGGTTTATAATGATTTGAAGGTTTTTGCTAAAAAAATATCTCAAACAGTGATTGCCTGTGACTCTAATCAACGCAGACAAATTCATTTGGCTGCTGTTTTTGCCTGTAATTTTGCAAATCATATGTATGCAATTGCTGATGGTATACTGCAAAAAAACAATATCAGTTTTGATGTTATCAAGCCATTGATTAAAGAAACTGCCGAAAAGGTACAGGAAGTTGCTGCTGAAAATGCTCAGACAGGGCCTGCTATTAGGGGCGATCAAAATGTTATTGATAAACACTTAAAACTTCTCTCTGATGATGCTGAGTTATCGGCTTTGTACAGAAAATTAACAAATAGAATCCAGAGGATTTAGTGCTTAGTTAATAGAAAGCAGTCACCAGTATTCAGGTTTTTACTGAATACTGGTGACTGCTTTTTGCTTATTGAAATACTATTCTACAATAGTCATTTCATCGAGTAGGTAGGCTGCACCTGCAAACTTATCAATAATAAACAGTGCGTATCGGATATCCAATGAGATATTTCGACACTGTTCGGGGTTAAACATTAAGTCGCTCATCACGCCTTCCCAGGCCCGGTCGAAGTTTATACCTATCAGCTCTCCATTAGCATTCACAACCGGACTTCCTGAGTTTCCACCAGTAGTATGGTTGGTTGCAATAAAACAAACAGGTACTGTGCCATCTACTTCGTATCGGCCAAAGTCTTTGTTTTGAAACAATGTTTTTAGTTTTTCAGGAACGCGGTAATCATAAATGTCAGGGTTGTCTTTTTCTATGATTCCGTCTAGGGTGGTGAAGTTTTTAAAATCAACACCATCGCGTGGGGTATAGGCTTTTACCTTTCCGTAGGATACCCTTAAGGTAAAGTTGGCATCAGGATAAAAAACATGGTTGGGTTGATAATCCATTTGTGCCGCCATATAGTCTTTGTTTAAGCCTATTATTTTGTCGTTAAGCTCATTGTAGCTTGGGTAAATATTGAGCTTATATAAATTATAGAAGCTGGAATATAGTTGATAAGCCGGATCCTTTTTTATTTGAGCAATGCTTTTAGTGGAAAAATCATCGATAAACGCAAATAGCGCTTTTTCATCGGCAAATATTGATTTTTCAAATACCTTACTTACATATTTTTCCAGATCATTCTTATATTTCTTTTTAATGAGCTGGTAAATATCTGGTTGGAACTCACTGGAAATATTTTGTTGGTAATTACTCAACAACATCACAGTCATTTGTTGATCCAGTGGCTGATAATAATCCTTGAAGAATTTGGTGTAAGAGGCTTTGGCTTCTGCTTTTAGTGTTTCAATGTGTTGGTTGTCCGCTGATTCTTTCTTGAACTCATTGGTCAGCTTATTCAAATATGATGTAGATCGTACCATCTCCATGCCGTTACGAAATAAAACTTCAACCAAATAATTATAGCTTAGTTTGTATTCTCCAAAGGATTGGTATAGTTGTTTATATTGGGGTAAAAGTTCAGTGTAATTTTTGTTGTCAGAGGCAATGGCCCATTGCTGAAAGCCTTTTTCAAATTCCTCTTTCTTTTCAATGGCATTTAGTTTATCTAGGCCTTTAATCTCGCCTATCCATCTTTTCCAGCTGTTTGAGATACTTGCACTTTTTGCGGCATATTTAATGCGAACGGCAGGATCTGTTTTGTAAGAATTGATGATATCTAGTTTCTTTCCTCGTAAATCGATAAGCTCAGGATTGACCTTTTCGGTAATCATTTTTAAGTGATAGGAAGGAACATATTGCTCAGTGCTTCCGGGATATCCAAAAACCATGGTAAAATCATTCTCTTCTACTCCTTTTAAAGAAACAGGAAAATGTTTTAAGGGTTTGTAGGGTATATTGTCCTTAGAGTAAGCGGCAGGCTTATTGTCTTTATCGGCATATATTCTGAACAAAGAAAAATCACCAGTATGTCGTGGCCACATCCAGTTGTCTGTATCGCCACCAAATTTACCAATTGCCGATGGGGGAGTACCAACTAAACGTACATCAGAGAATACTTCATTGATAAACAAAAAGTATTGGTTGCCATGAAAAAAAGGTTTTAATTCTGCTTTGTAATGAGTGTCTTTGACCGCTTCTTTTTTGATTTTTTCAATGTTGTTGTTAATCACTTCGGTTCTCTTATCTTCTGCCATATCATCACTCACTCCTTCAAAAACCTGGGCAGTAACCTCTTCCATTCTTTTTAGGAAGGTGACTGTAAGGTCTTCATTAGCCAGTTCTTCATTGTGATTCATGGCCCAGAAACCATCAGTTAGGTAATCGTGTTCAACGGTACTGTGTGATTGAATAGCTCTATAACCACAATGGTGATTGGTGATCAGCAGGCCTTGGTCAGAGATTAATTCGGCAGTACACCCACCTCCAAAAATCATCACGGCATCTTTCATGCAGGCCTGATTCACGCTGTAAATATCTTCGGCGGTGAGCTTAAAACCCATCTGCTGCATTTCTTCAATATTGTATTTTTTTAGTAATAAAGGGATCCACATCCCCTCCTTTGCTTCTGCCATAAAAGAGTGTAGTATGGCAAAAATCAGTATGAATATACTTTTCTTCATAATTATATGTTTTTGTTGTTTCCGAATGTAAACGAACTAAAATTTTAGCAGTTCACTATATAATTTTTGAACAGGTAAACCAACTACGTTAAAGTAGGAGCCTTCTATTTTTTCAATACCAGTCATGCCTATCCATTCCTGAATGCCATAGGCTCCCGCTTTGTCGAAGGGTTTGTAAGTGTCGATATAATAATTGATTTCTTCAGATGATAAGTGTTTAAAATAAACCTTAGTACTAACAGCAAAGGTTATTTTTTTATTATTGCTCATGATGGTGACACCTGTGATTACCGCGTGTTGCCTGCCTGATAACTTGTGAAGCATTTCAATCGCTTCGTTTTTACCTCCGGGTTTGCCTAAAACCTCCGTTGCTGTGCATACAATGGTGTCGGCTGTGATCACGAGTTTGTTGCTGTCTTTTATTTCTTCAGCATAAACCGAAGCCTTTAATTCGGCTAAATATTGTGCTATTGCTGTGTTTGATAAATCTTCAGGATAAACCTCTGCAGGTCCGGCGATATGGCCTACTTCAAACTTAAGTCCTAATTCTTTTAAAAGCAAGGCTCTTCTGGGAGATTTTGAGGCCAGAATAACCTGGTATTTATTCAGGTGTTCAGAAATCATAGATCAAATTAAAATATTTGCTGGGTGACAAGAATATACAAAATTCCCATTAACATAATAAATTTATATACTGTACTGAGGTTGTGGTAGGCTTTGGGTGTATTTACTTTGAATAAGTAGTATAAGGATATTAAAAAAGGTATTGTGATCAATAAAATGATGTAGTATAGCGTTAGGGTATTGCTTTTAAGCATATTGAAACTAAAGTAGAGTGCCCATATCGAAAACAAAGTAAAAAAGGTAAGTAAGGCGACAAATATTTTACTGAATTTTATTCCAATGACTACAGGAAGAGTCTGACAGCCTTCCTGTTTATCTCCATAGAGGTCTTCCATGTCTTTTACAATTTCACGAATCAGGGTGGTAATAAAAGAGAAGAAAGCAAATGCTAAAGTCCAGTACCAGGCAATAGAGCAGGCCTCACTATTGATCACAGCCCTACCATGAATTCGTTCAAGGGCTCCAAATTCAAGCGATACTACAATAATTCCCAGCATAGCGGTAAGTCCTGATACCACAAGGTTTCCGATAAATCCTTGCTTTTTAAAGGTGGTGGAATAATACCATAGGAAAACAGGAATGAGCAAAAACATAAAGGCCCAGGATTCTTTACGGGTGACATAGGAAAGATATAAGCCTATAAATACACCACAAAAAGTTAAGATGACATGCAGAAACATGGCTTGACGCCTTTGCAGACCATTGTCAATGACAATCCTGTCGGGTCTATTGAGCTTATCTATTTTAATATCGAAATAGTCATTAATCACATATCCTGATGCTGCAAGTAAGACGGATGCTAATATCAATAACGCAAATCTGAAATGAGACAAGGAAGGTTCAAAACCATAATGGTGAAGGATAGGAATAATTAATCCATAGCGTATAAGTGTTTGAAATAGGGCAATGATGATCAGATTTTTAAATCTTACCAATGATAGTAATGCTCGCATATATTGAGTTTTTGGTCAATTGTTGTAAGTGAAAAAAACATTCTCAGTTGTTCAAATGCTTTTCAAAAGTATTTTGATTCAGCATATCTCCTGAAAATAAGATTAAGAAAACTTACCAGGTATGATCGAGACCCCAATTATTATGAACTCTTAATACCTGTTCTATTACATCACGTGCACATCCTTCTCCACCATTTTTGTGACTGATATATTTACACAGGCTTTTAATTTCTTCCACAGCATCGGCAGGACAAACAGGCACCCCAACTTCTTTCATTACGGGGTAATCGGGTAAGTCATCACCCATATACATGATGTTTTCCGGATTCAGATTCCGTTTGTTAACCCAATCAGTAAAAGCTTCTATTTTATTTGAGGCACTCATGTAAATATCCTGAATTCCCAATTTAAGGTAGCGATTTTTTACAGCTTCTGTATCTCCACCCGTTATAATAGCGATAGGATATCCTAATTTTATGGCCAGCTGTAAAACATACCCATCTTTAATGTTAGCGGTACGCATCGGTTCTCCACTTGGGTGCATGGGTATGATTTGTGCCGATAAAACACCATCCACATCAAAGGCAAAAGCCTTTACTTTCATCAGGTCTTCTTTAAAATTACTCATTATATCTTTGTCCTTTGGGTGCGAATTTACAAAATAGAAATGTAATTTATAGTGTAAT
>JBFHKL010000045.1:0-20541 GCA_041595375.1 Saccharicrinis sp. | reverse complement strand
TTGATATCATTACTACCCTTCCTTTTTATTTCTCTGTCACCTTTTTCAATTCTAATTTGCTTTCCCTCTTGCTCAACCGCCTGTTTATTATGATAGGTTAAAATTTTCTTATCTCCTTTATCATCCGAGCTCTTAACTACAGCAGGAGAAGCATTTTCCTGACTATTTTTGTAGCCATTAATGATTACCTTTTTTGTTATAATTGTTTTACCATTCTCTACCGTAGAATCATTAAACACCTGAACATCCATGTCTTTAACTGTATTCTTCAGCAGAGTATCCAGTTCTATTTCCTGAGTAAATGTAGGATGAGCTGATTTAATCATATGCTCTATTCTCTTATCATTGGTAGTGACTTTTGAAAAATAATTAAATATGGAATCGATGTTTGTATCCACATCTAAATCTTCAAACAATTTCCATTCCTCATTATTATTCAATGAATCCATTTTAAAGGCCATCACTTTAACTCTTTTGAAGAAATCTTCATCAAGCTCGTTAAAAATACTATCCAGCTGCGAGTGTAAAGTCGCCAAATCATCCACATCAAATTCGGTACTCCAAAAAGATAATGGTAAAACAGAGTCATTACACATCTCATTAAACTCTTTAACCATTACCTTTGCTTGTTTATTCTGTGCAAAGATGGATAGCGGCATTAATGCAGCTAATAAAAATATAAGACCTAAACTTTTCATATATAAAATCCTTAATGAATAAACAACGAATCAAATGTACGGAAGTATTTAGAATATAGCGGTTAAGGTCGGGTTAAAATCAGTTAAGGAAAGGTTAAAGTGAAATTTATGCATTCAAAATACTATATATTTACATCCGGAATTAAAAAAATAAATTCACGCAGGTAATGAAGAAGAAAAGGTTTACAGGCTTGGTAGTTTTAATGGGATTTTCTCTGATAGGAATTATACTTGTTCAGTTTTTATGGGTAAACAATGCCGTGCAGGTTCAAAAAGAAAGGTTTAATGTTACCATATATGATGCTTTAAATGCAACAGTGCAACGTGCTCAAAAAGAGCAAGCTGCCGATAGTTTTTTACAGCAGTTTATGTCATTCGCATCTTCTAATAACGATACCTCATCATTCAATGATAACCAAAATTCTACCCCCTACTTTCCCCAGCCCGGAGAAAAAGAAAAGAAGGATGTAAAAGAATTAATAAAGGGTAAAAATAAAATTGAACAACCCTTTACCAATGGCAGCTTTCAGGCACATATTGAAATTGAAAGTTCTGGGAAACCCAAACAGGTAATCACCAGAAGTGGGAATTTTGACATCAATAGCAACAAAGACATTAAACATGTTGAAAAAGCCATCTCCCTAATGGAAGACTCCATTAAAAAAGTGATGGAGATTAATAGCAATATTAATCCATTGAAAATTCTGAATCAGTTTAGTTACGAGATTAAAATGCGCTCTGCCGATGTATCTAACCGTATTAATACAGATAATCTAACTCAAATTCTGGAATATGAACTCAATGCAAGAGGCATTGATCTGAATTATGAGTACGGTATTTTAAACCGAAATGATGGCAGTTTAACTAAACACTATTCAAAAAACTATTACAAAGATAAAAGCGAGTTTAAGTTTGTAGCCAACCTTTTTCCTAATGATTATTTCAGGAGTTTATCTCCTTTAGTGCTAGATATCTATTTCCCGCTGCAACAGCAATTTATATATAAATCACTTGGATTACTGCTGGGGTCTTCTATCCTTTTTACTTTTTTAATTTTACTTTCTTTTTACTTTACCTTACGTACTATTTTAAATCAGAAAAAATTATCGGAGATAAAGTCAGATTTTATTAATAATATGACCCATGAGTTTAAAACACCCATTGCGACCATTAACCTAGCAACCGACAATATTGCCAATCCAAAGATTATAGATAAACCAGATTATATTTCTCCTTTCTTAAAAATTATAAAAGAAGAAAATAAAAGGATGAACAATCAGGTAGAGCGGGTTTTACAAATGTCCTTAATTGAGAAAAGCGATTTTCAGCTAATGCCGGCAAATACCGACCTGCATCAATTGATCAACGATGCCATAGCAAAAATGCAGTTGTTAGCCAATCAAAAGTCTGCCATCATTACCAGTGATTTAAAAGCTGATTTGACAGTTTTTAATGTTGATGAAATTCATTTTACAAATGTGGTGGTTAATTTGCTCGAAAACGCATTAAAATACTCCAAGCAAGATCCACACATCAATATCACCACTCTGAATAATAAAAATGGTATTGAGATAATGATAAAAGATAATGGCATTGGCATGTCGAAAGAACAGCAAGCTAAGGTTTTTGAGAAATTTTTTATAGCTACGAAAGGAAATATTCATAACGTAAAAGGCTTTGGATTAGGCTTAAGCTACGTGAAAGCCATTATGGTTGAGCATGGCGGAAATGTTTTTGTTAAAAGTAAATTAGGCGAAGGATCTGAATTTAAATTATTTTTACCTTTTAAATCCTAAGTAAACACAAGTAAATAGTAATTCACATTAAATAAACCGCACAACAATGGATGACAAAAAAAGAGTTTTTATGGTTGAAGATGACCAAAATTTTGGTACTGTTATGAAATCTTATCTTGAGATAAATGGATTTGAAGTAACCTGGATTAAAGATGGCATCAATGCACTAAAAACCTTTGTGAGCGGACACTTTGATATTTGTATTTTAGACGTGATGCTGCCTAATGTAGACGGTTTTACTATTGGTAAAGAAATAAAGGCTAAAGAAGAAAACATCCCCTTAATATTTTTAACCGCTAAAACACTAAAAGAAGATGTACTACAAGGTTTTGGCATAGGTGCTGATGATTATGTAACCAAGCCTTTCGACTCCGAAATACTAATAGCCAAAATAAATGCCATTCTTAATCGTAGTGCTTTTAAAGACTCACAAAGCACCCCTAGCCTGTTTAATCTGGGTAATATAGAATTTAACTATGAATTAAGAACCCTGACCTCACCTGAACACTTGCATCAGTTATCTCCCAAGGAGGCCGATTTATTAAAAATGCTTTGTCTGGATATGAATAAGGTGATGCCGCGGGAAAAAGCATTGAATGCCATATGGGGTGAAAATAGTTATTTTACGACCCGAAGCATGGATGTTTATATTACCAAACTCAGAAAATATTTAAAAGAAGAACCTCAACTGGAAATTATTAATATTCACGGAAGTGGATACTTACTTAGAATGAAATAGCGCTTAACAAGAAAAATAAACTACGCAATAGGCTGCTAAATAGCAATATTATAATTAGCCTTAAGCTACTTAAACGGGTAAATAACGAGTTAAAAAAAAAGTTAACGAGGGGCACAAAGTGTCAATGAATGATACCCTATGTACTATAAACAGCATATTAGACTTAGCTGTCCTTATTCGTTTCTATAATACCCTTCATTGCATCGGTAATTTCTGATGAAAGCCTCATGATTTTCATCAGTTTAAGCCAGCTTATATCTGGCTTATATAAAGGAATTCTAAATTTAGGATTAAGAATATAAGCCACATTGCCCTGAACCAAAATTTCAAAGGGTAAGGAGGATAAGCAATGATTACCAACCAAACCAAGTAACTTATCTTCAAATAGAAGATCTCCCTTAAAGGCCACCCCAAAAACGGCAATCTCTTTATCTTCGAAAGATAATTCATAGATTAATTCGCAATCCCTTTTCCCTTTTAACAAGTTAAATTTTATTGTACTTACAGCCTCTAAGAACTCATCATAGGTATACACCTCAATCACATCCTCAAAACCAGCCATGGTTGGCATATATCTGAATTCACGTAATTCTTCAACCGATAAATCATATCCATAGGTCATGGGAAAAGGCGAAAAACAGGACATGGCATTTAATGCCAAAGAGTCAATTTTAGCGGTCATAAACTTCACTTCTTCATCATTGGCCTTTTCGTTAAAGTAGGCATGGGCAAAATAATTTGGATTTAACATGGTAACGGAGGTCTGATCCCCATTATTAATTAAACCCACTTTTAGGGTTGACCCAAAAGCACCTCTATCTGCCACACCTGTGGCCATACTAGTCAACTCATCGCAGGTAAAAACAATAACGCACAAAGAATCATCATTGGCAGGATGAAACATACCAATCAATTCAAAATCATGATTCAGCAAGGTTTTTGTAACCTCTGCCATCAGTTCCTGTACGGGTTTATTAAACGTACCAAAATCATAGAACGGCTGTACCGCCCTGATGGCAGAACTACTTAACAATACTAAAATGAAGAGAATTATATTTTTCATTCTGAATGACCTATCGATTACTGGCTAACATGCTGGAAAGATAATAAAGAATTTTAAATATTAACATATATTAACAATGTAATATTAACAAAATAAATTTCATATGAACTATTCCTCCTGTTTATCCATAATCTTCTGCACTCTACCGACTATCCCAGAGCTTAACATTACTTTAATACCATGCGGATGGGTAGCTGAATTAGTTAATATTTTCCCCACCACTCCGGGTGTTAATTCTCCAGTACGTTGATGGTGTTTTTGCACCACCAAAACGTTAGTGCCTATCTGAATATTTTTTCTATGTTTAGCTAAACTCATTTTCGTTTTTTTGTTTTAGATTTACTTTTTTCCCGAACACTATATATCTCCACCACATTCTTCTTCCCTTTTAAGCTAAAGCTCTCATGCCTTTTAAAATTAAATACCTTTTTATCATCAAAAGACTCATACAACACCCCTGAAATCAACAGATCTTGCTTAAATTCATTACACTTCGATTCTATTCTGGCTGCTGTATTAATGGTATCGCCATTATACGAAATATCACGACGTATAGTACCTACCTGTAAAACCATCACATCCCCTAAATGCAATCCTGCCTTAAACTCAGGCACAACCCCATAGCGCCTTCTATAATAGCGCGATCTTCGTTTTATCACCCGAGAAAAAGCAAAAAAGGCCTTGAGACAATTGAAATTCCTTACCCCCCTTTTTTTATCCCAGGTAACAACAGCTCCATCGCCCAGATAATTATAAATTTCTCCACCATAATTATACAATACTGACATATCATTAAAAACATCCTGCACCAAACGACTAAACTTTACATGCTTAATATTTTCTGCTATGGTAGTGGATGATTTCATATCGATGAACATAAATATCTTTTCTTCTTCCCTGGGCTTATTTAAACTTCCAAAAAACCAATTGAAAAAATTACTTACTCCAATCTTCTTATGCATCTCTTTAAACGAGTTACTGATGATACATGACAAATAAAAGTAAGCCAGAAAACGACCTTGTTCAATTTTTATGGCCGGCATACGAGCTAATAAAGCCTTATAATCTTTGATATCCTCAAGAGTAATGGATTTATTGACAGCAAGGTACAGAATTACTAAGGCCACTACAAAATACAGCAATGAACGTAAGAACACAATAGATCTGATGGGTGAGAAACGCATGACCCGATCAGAAAATAAGATATCTAAAAAAGTAAATAAAAAAGCTATCGATACTGCTAAAAAAATAGTATTGGTATAAATAGAATCAACCGTTAGCAGATTAAAATAATTAACAAATAATGACTGATTACCTGTAATAAATACGTAGAAGAACAAAGCACTATTCCAAAATATGAAATGAAACCTAAATGACCTGAATACCCTCGTAAACCAAATTTTAAGTTTTTCTTTTAAGAACATTGTCTTTTGTCTTCTTTTTAAACCATTACTAAGCTAAAGCATAAGGTGCGTTAGCTAACTTTTGAGTCATACTGCAATATGGAGAATTGGGTTTCAATAGTTACTGAGAAGTTATCAACAAAAAAAGCCGCTTGACGATAATCAAGCGGCTTTAAATCACATATATGAAATGAATTAGATCAAATCAATACTTCGTTTTACAAAATTAGTTAAAGCCTGACCTTTAAGCATATTATTTGAAAGCAAAGCAAGGTCGATTAACTGAGAAACTAACTTATTATCATTACTGAAACCGCTGAGGATATCCTTTTTCTTGGCATTCAGATCACTTATTTTTTTATCTACATCTGCCAATTCATCTTTCTGAGCTTGAGGAATCTCTTCATCCTTTTTACCCTCCTTGGCTTTTTCAAGCTCCTGACGCTTACCATTCAGACTTTCAATTTTATTTCTTAAGGAATTAACCTGCTCACCTACTTTTTCGTTTTTATCAGTTAAAATACGCTCCACTAAAGGATGATTTTCATTCACCACTAACTGATAGCTATCCGGCATTTCGCCATAAAAGCTCATACCGCCCCCCTGCATTGCACTCATCTCTTTCATACGACGCATAAACTCCTGTTGAGTTATCATTGCAGGATTGCTCTCTGCACCCAGTGCCTCAAACGCAACTATGAAATTCATTTTATCGCTATTCGGAACTTTTGCTGTAAATACCGAAGTTAAGTCATCTTTGTCTGCAGCAGAAAGAGATGATTCAATAGTATTTTCCTTTGGTATAAGTTTCTCAACCACATCAGCATCTACACGAACAAAACGCGATTTCTCAAATTTTTGTTCCAAATGATTAATAAAGTGCGTATCTAACTGACCATCCATCACTAATACATCATAGCCCTTAGCCTTGGCTCCTTCAATAAAACTATGTTGTTCTTCAGCATTTGTAGTATATAAATATACCAATTGTTGATCTTTATCAGTCTGGTTTTCTTTTATAATCTCCTTATATTCATCAAAAGTAAAATACTTACCATCTGAATTTTTGAACAAGGTAAATTTCTGAGCTTTGTCATAAAACTTCTCCTCAGTTAACATACCATATTCAATAAACAACTTCAATGAATCCCATTTACTTTCGAATCCTTTTCTGTCAGCTTTAAAGATTTCTGCCAAACGGTCAGCTACTTTTTTAGTAATATGGTTCGAAATCTTTTTCACATTACCATCTGCCTGAAGGTATGATCGGGATACATTCAATGGAATATCAGGAGAATCTAGTACACCATGTAACAAAGTCAAAAATTCAGGAACAATGTTTTCTACAGAGTCTGTAATAAAAACCTGATTACTATATAATTGAATCTTATTTTTCTGAACCTCTACATTTTTCTTGATCTTAGGAAAATAAAGAATACCTGTTAGGTTAAAAGGATAATCCACATTTAAGTGAATATTAAAAATAGGTTCTTCACTCATTGGATATAAATCCTGATAGAACTTATTATAATCCTCATCTTTTAAATCTGCTGGCTTCTTGGTCCAAAGAGGATTGGTATCATTTACCACATTATCCTCCTCTAACTCCACTTCTTTACCATCTTTCCATTCTGTCTTTTTACCAAAAGTGACCTCTATAGGTAAAAAACGACAATACTTATTTAACAAACGGGTAACCTCTGTTTTTTCAAGAAATTGCTGGTTCTCGTCATCAATATGTAAAACGATATCAGTACCTCGGTCTGTTTTTTCTATGTTTTCAAGTGTAAATTCAGGACTTCCATCACACATCCACTGCACAGCCTGAGCTCCTTCTTTATGAGATAAAGTACGAATCTCTACTTTTTTAGCCACCATAAATGAGGAATAAAATCCTAATCCAAAATGACCGATAATAGCATTGGCATCATTTTTATACTTATCAAGAAATTCTTCAGCTCCAGAAAAGGCAATCTGATTTATATACTTATCAATTTCCTCTGCTGTCATACCTATCCCTCTGTCAGAGATAGTCAATGTTTTTGCTTTTTGATCAACTAAAACCTTAACTTTCAACTCCCCTAAAGAGCCTTTATACTCACCAACACTCGATAGTGTTCGTATTTTCTGAGTCGCATCAACAGCATTTGAAACTAGCTCTCTTAGGAAAATTTCATGATCTGAGTAAAGGAATTTTTTAATGATGGGGAATATATTTTCACTCGTTACCCCAATATGACCCTTTGACATAGTATTTTTAGTTTTTATGATTAAACATTTTTTCAATTGCATCTTTTCAAATGATGTGCCAACTCACAGGAAGTGACAGATAGGCAGAAAGTGTGACAAAACATCTCTGTTTTTACCCCATAAAAAGGTCAAAGAGTCAGAATTATCATAGACCTTATAAGAAATGGAGTAACTAGCAAACCCCCACAAACATATAAAAACAAAGACCTAGATTAAATAAACACCCTAAGCAGAGAAAAACAACACACCAGTCCTATTCTTAATCAACCAATAGCGCTGAATACCACACTATCAACCAAGCATACTGACCAAAGACAACATTTTTTATTGTTGCAAAATGAACAAAATCGACAATTAAAGGTTTAATTGTATATAGGAATAATTCTTACTTAGGAATGGATATAAAACCACAAGACATCAGATCAAAACTTTCAAGTGCGGGATTAAAAGCGACTCCACAACGAATATTTATTTTGGATGCTTTGTATACTTTAAAGAATCATCCTACAGCCGATAACATCATAGAACACATTAGGAAAAAACATCCGACCATTGCCACAGGAACGGTCTACAGCACACTGGATACTTTGGTGGATAAAAAACTGATCAAACGCGTAAAAACTGATAGAGACATTATGCGCTACGATGGACTAACTGACCAACATCATCATCTGTATTGCAGCGAATGTGAATTAATTGAAGATTACCAAGACGAAGAGCTGGATAATATATTGAATGAATATTTTAGGAAAAAAAAATTAAAAGGATTTCATATGGAAGAAATAGTTCTTCAGATACGAGGAACATTTGATAAATGTTAAGTATTAACCACTCATTAAAATCTACAAAATGGAACAAAATCAAGAACACGAAGTATTTAACTTACCTCGCATTGGTGATCCTGCACCACAATTTACTGCAGTTACAACTCAAGGAGAGATCAATTTCCCTGTTGATTATAAAGGCAAATGGGTAATTCTTTTTAGTCACCCTGCAGATTTTACACCTGTATGTACATCGGAATTTATGACTTTTGCTTATCTTCAAGATAAGTTTCTCAAGGCCAACTGTAAATTAGTAGGCTTATCTGTTGACGGTTTATACAGTCATATTGCATGGCTTCGTACTATTAAGGAAAAAATTGAATACAAAGGCATGAAGGACATTGAAGTAACCTTCCCTTTGATTGAAGATATTACCATGAATGTAGCTAAAAAATATGGCATGATTCAACCTAACGAAGCTACAACCAAAGCCGTAAGAGCTGTTTTCTTTATTGACCCTAATGGTATTGTGCGTGCAATGATTTATTACCCACTGAGCCTTGGTAGAAATTTTGATGAAATTTACCGTGCACTAATTGCCATGCAAACCGCAGATGAATTTGGCGTTGCAACACCGGCAGACTGGAGGCCCGGAGATGATGTGATTATAGGGCCAGCAGGCTCGTGTGGAACAGCTAAAGAGCGGATGGAAGATAGTGAAATTGATTGTAAAGACTGGTTCTTTTGTACAAAAAAAATGGATAAGGATATGATTTTAAATAAGATTCTTAAGAAATAACAAACGCTCACATTAACTATTTTTATTAGGCAGGCACGTAAACTCTCATTCATTTACAGCCTGCCTTTTATTTTTATCATAAGTTAATTCAATGATAAACACACCTATATTTTATATAAAGAAAACACCATCAAATAAAGTATAACAGATAAGCCGCATAACTTTGCCCTAAAAAAGATATTCATTCAAGCCTGATCAGAATGCAATTTTACATTTCAAACTCTATTTTTACCGTTTTATTAAACTATTCTTAAGAGAATATTAACTTCTAAATAAATTTGTCTTATAAAACATAAACACTAGAAGCCGATGCATATTACCTTGGCAAATGAATTCAAAACACTTAAATCTTTTGCTTTAAATTTAAAAGAGCGTTTCGAAACAGAAGGTGACTTCCTAAAAAAAGGACGTAATCAAATTAAAGTTATAGGAACAAACAAAACCCAAGTATGCATTAAAAAATTTGGCAAACCAACACTGCTAAACATTCTGATTTATTCGTTCTTTCGAAAAAGTAAAGCAGAACGATCCTATCTGTGCGCTCAAAACTTTTTAAAACTGGGCATACATACGCCTCGTCCTATAGGATTTATTGAGGAATATAACCGCTGGAATATCCTCACCCAATCTTATTATCTCTCTGAATATGAAGATTCTTTATTTACGATGGCTGAGGTTTTTAATCAATCTATTCCTAATAGTGAGCAAATCATCAAAGAATTTATTGATTTTGCCGTAGACAAACTTCATAACAACGGCATCTTTCATAGAGATTTTAACGGAGCCAACACCATGGTTAGCCAACTGCCCGATGGTAGGTACTCATTTTCTATTGTAGATTTAAATCGGGTGCGTTTTAATAGAAAAATGGGATATAAAAATTCGCTTCGTCACTTAAAAGGGCTCTGTGCCAATCCTCATGCATTAACCTTAATAGGACATTATTATGCACAAAAGCTCCATAAAGACCCTACACATACCACACTTGAACTTATAGCCATTAAATATTCCACCTTAAAAAAGAGAAAGGTAGAAAAGAGAATACTACATTCTATCAAACATATACTGCAATCATCAAAGGCGCTGGTGAGGTAAAATAAACAAGGGTCTGTGTTCAATGTTTTTTTTACTTTACAATATAATTTACATTGTTATTAAATCATTAGTATACATACTACAGTAATCAAGCCCGACAGTATACATTGGAGACTTTTTTGTTAAAAATATCTTTTAATTAAACTAAGCAAAATATCACAAATTGAAAAGTATTTAGAATTATTGGCACCCCCTCTGATACATATCATATGGTTTTTTATTGAACATACAATTACTTATTAATATAATTTGGGTACAAACATAAAATTCACAACAATAAAACCAATATTCAGTCATAATCTCTTACTATTACGACATAGTCGTTATTAAACTTTATTGCTAGCAAATGATTATTTCATTTATTACTTCTATTCGATCACCGTTATAAGGTAAACTATATAAAAATTTGGATACCCATCCATTCTGCAAACCCTAATGTACACACTATACCGAAAGCCATTTATTAACATATCAAACAGTTATGTCCATTAATATTACATTAAATAAAATAAATCTAAATTAATTGAACAACTTGTTTAGATAGCCTAATAATAATACTTTTATCGCATTAAATTTTCTAATCATAAACAAAACTTAAAAATGAAAAAAGTAATGATTCTTTTTGCATTAATTCTTGGAATTTCTGCAGCTACTTCAACAATGAGTGCATCGTACAAAATTAACGATTCAGCGATTGAGAAACTTTTCAACAGCGCAGAAAAAGGCACTATGAGCATTATGTTTAACGGTCTAGGAGATGCCACAGATGCACCAGCAGCTGCTGTTAAAGAAAAAAGTGCTGCAGCAGCTCTTATTATCGACTTCTTTTTAGGAGGTTTAGGTATTCACCGTTTTTACTTAGGAACAAAAGTTATGACCGGATTAGGTTATATCTTAACATGTGGTGGTATCTTTGGATTAGTTCCTCTTGTGGATTTAATTGTTATCGCGATTAACTTCGATGATATTTCACAATATGTGGATAATCCAAAATTCTTTATGTGGTAAAATTTACTCAACATAAAATTAATTTAACAGGCTGTTTATACAGCCTGTTTTTATTTTAAACCCATTCTTTATGAAAAAAATATTTTTTTTTGTCGCTCTAATTTTATTTTGTAAACTAACATTTGCTCAAAACTATAACAATTTGATTTCCGTTGATGTAAAATACCAAGCCTTAAAAATGGGTAAGCTTTTTACGGTAGAGAATACTACACTTTACGACGGAAGAAAGGAAGAAATCATTTGCTATTATCAAACACCAACTGAATTCTATAAAACAATTAATACCAAAGGAGAGATAACAATTTTCATGCCCAAAGAAAATACCGTTTCTTTTTCTCATAATTCACATTATTCAAGTAAAAACGAGTTAGTCTACTATTTTGTATCCAATAAAACAGAGGATTTAGGATTAAAAAATGAAGGTTTTACCATAAAGAAATCAAAATATGAAGAAGATAACCTGATAGTAACATGGGAATCTCCTATTAGCATAACCACTGTTAAAGAAGTAGATATTGTTTACGAAAACATGGTTCCTATTTATTGTGAGTATAGAGACATAAAAAATAAGGTGATAAGGAAAACTTATTATTATGATTACTATCAAGGTAGTTTCTTTAACTTACCTCAAAAAATTACAGAAATATCCTATACCCCTTCAAATGATTCCATCATAAAAAGAACCAGTATATCAAACATTAAACTAGGAAACGAAGTAGATGAAAGATTATTTAAATTTGACATACCCGCAGACGCAGCTCATATCGAATAAAAAAACTATCGTTATTAGTTTATTTCTACTAATATCGAATATATTATGTGCTCAAGACAATGGAAAAATTGATGAAAATAATGATATAGAAATTGTCAATACACTATTAAATACTGAAATTAAAAATACTCAAAAAGTATATTCAAGAAAAAGAGAGTTTTATCTTAAAGGAGAACCACTAAAGAAAAAACTTAATCCTCTGAATTGGGTATTTGGTTCCTTGTTATTTGCTTACCAAAGTGGATTATCTATACAATTTTCGGCCGACTGTCTTTACGAGCCCTCATGTTCTAATTTTTGCAAACATTGTTTAAGAGAACATGGTCTTTTTAAAGGCATATTGCTTACCTCAGATAGATTGAGCAGATGCAACCGAATAGCTCAGTCCGATTTACATCCAATAAAATTTGACGAAGAAAAAAGAAGATTTATTGATACAGCTGAAGAATATAAATAAAGGCAAACCATTAAATATGAAAATTTTAACTTTATTATATATTGTATTTTTTATTAATATAGTGGGATATTCTCAAGTTAATAAAGAACTACCTTTTATTGAATATTTAATTGCTAAGGAAGAGTACAACGCAGCAATTAAATTACTTAGTTCTTATCCTAAGAACATCGAAACACAAAGTCAAGACTTAATTGATTCTATTAATTACCTAAATGGATGGAGCCTATACTCTTCCAAACAACTAAATGAATCTGTAAAATATTTCAAACAGGTGAGTTTTAATTCATGTTTTTATTCAAAATCTCAGATCTTTGCTTCGTACAATAATACTCACCTAAAAAATTATTCTGAAGCCATTGATTTATTAAACAAATTTTCACCAAAAAATAAGCAAGATTCAATTATTAAGAATTACTTAAAAAGTGGTGTTTACCTATTAAATAGGGATTTTACAAATTATTCTCTATACCAAGATGAACTTGACAAAGAATTTTATGGTATAAAAAAAGAAAATATAATAATCAATTCAATAGCAGACGAATTATATACACATAAAAGGAAATCGACTACAATTGCAGCAATATTATCATCCATAGTACCTGGGAGTGGTAAAATTTATTTAGGGAAAACTGGCCAAGGGATTTCCTCATTACTAATTGTGACAGGACTTGGATTGGTTACTGCTGAAAATTTCAATAAGCGTGGGCCAGAAAAGTTTTCATCCATTCTTTTTGCTTCAGCATTTACTAGTTTTTATCTAGGTAACATATATGGAACAATTAAACTTTCTAAAATTTCAAACGAAGAATACAATTCTTATGAAGATGCAAAAATCTTGTTTAACATTCATATTCCTTTGCGTAACCTTTACAATTAGTTCGCAAAACAATAATTATTCCCTAGAATATTGCCAAGAACTCTTAAATAATAATAAACACACAGAGTGTATTATAGAGTGCGAGCGTGTTTTATTTTATTCAAGTCTACCTGAAGATCAAAAGAAGGCTTTGTATTTAAAAGGGCTTTCTTTAAAGCAACAACTTGACTTTAATAAGGCTGCGGAAACTTTTAATCAAATAAGAATTACATCCATTAGCGATACCTTATATACCAATAAATTCTATGAGGAATCATTATGCAACTATTTAGCAGGGAATTTTGAAACTGCTTTAACCAATATTAATCAATATGAATATCTTTCAAGCAATAAGATTATTCCTGGCAGCATACTTATGGTTAAAATTCTTTGTTTAAATAGTATGTTTGAATTTGAAGAAGCGAAAAATACTACACTGACATTGATAAGAAATAACCATCTAGATAGTACTCTAATTTGCGATACAAAAGATTTATATAGAAGGAAAAACTACCCAAGAAAAAAAAATCCTGAAACAGCAAAAAATTTATCTATGGTTATGCCCGGTTTAGGTCATATATATTCAGGCAGATGGGTAGAAGGAAGTATCAGCTTTGTATTGAATGCGGGTGCCTTAACATTTGGTATATATAACATATATATTAACTATTACTTTACAGGATATGTTATTGGCTTTACCTTACTTAATAAATTCCATTCAGGAGGTATGAAACGGTCTTATATACTTGCCGAGACAAAAAACGAAAGAAATATATCCCACTTTAACAAGCGCTTTTTAGAATTATGGAAACAAATAAACAAGCCCCCTCTGCAATAAGCAGAAGGGGCTTTTGGTTTAGATTAGTGTATAAATCTCTACACTTTTAAATAGCGGAACTTCCTCGCTCTTCGGTACGAATACGGATTACTTGCTCAAGGGGTGTAACAAATATTTTTCCATCTCCGACTTCTCCTTCGTGACCGTTATGCGATTTTGCCGCTTTTATAATGGCACCAATTGTCACCTCTACGTATTCATCATTTACGGCTATCTCAATGCGCATCTTTGGAGTTAAGTTAGGTGCAAATTCTTTTCCGCGATAAACTTCTGTATTCACCTGATTACCATTACCTGAAACCCTAGATACGGTAATACGGCTAATACCTGCCTGAATCAAGCTTTCACGAACCTGATCCAACTGATACTCTCTTATAATTGCTGTAATTAATTTCATTTGTTTATTTTTTTCATTGGTCATAGAAATCTTAACACATGAGTCATCATCTAGTGTAACAGACGCATTTGATCACTAATCCATCTGCTCATATAACATCTATAATCAAATAGATTTCTCCATTAAATTTAATTTGGATTCATCATACCATAACCCCTCTCACCATGGTATGCACGATCAAGCCCCATCATCTCTTCTTCATCTGTTGATTTAAGTTTAAAGAGTTTTTCAACTAACCAAATTAAGGCGATGGTTAAAACGATAGAATAGGCAATGGCAATACCCACAGCTACTACCTGCACGCCTAACTGATCCCATAATGACCACTGGCCCCCTGCAAGAGCTGCAGCATTCTCCATCCAACTATTTCTGATAAAAAAGGTTAAAAATACAGCCCCCACAATACCACCAACACCATGTATTCCAAAGGCATCCAAAGAATCATCATACCCTAGTTTATCTTTAAGCATTAATGCTCCATAACAAACAAGAGATGCAGCAACAGCCAAGGCCATAGCGCCAACAGGCTGTACAACTCCCGCAGCCGGCGTAACAGCAACTAACCCGGCTAAAATACCAGATGCAAACCCTAATGCAGTAGCCTTACCGTGGTGCAACAATTCAATCATAGCCCATGCCAATGCACCAGTAGCCCCTGCAACCTGTGTAGCAGTTAAAGCTTGTGCAGTACTTAAGCCACTAGAAACACTACTGCCGGCATTAAAGCCGAACCAGCCTACCCAAAGTAAGCCAACTCCCATCATAGTCATCACTAAGTTATTAGGTCGCAACTGACGTAACGGATACCCTCTACGCGCCCCTAAATATATTGCTGCTACCAATCCACTAACACCTGCAGAAATATGAACCACAGTACCTCCTGCAAAATCAATAGCTCCATCGGCTCCCATATTAAATAAGAAACCATCTTCAGCCCATACCCAATGACACAGCGGATTATAAACTATAATACCCCAAAGGGCAATAAAAACAAGATAACCTTTAAACTTAACCCTCTCGGCAAATGCTCCTGCTAAAAGCGCAGGGGTGATAATTGCAAACTTCCCTTGAAACATGGAGAATACCAATTCCGGCACTCCTCCTTCCATTATTGTTTCATCAATTCCGCTTAAGAATACATAATCACTATTCCAGCCAAACCATCCGCCCAATACACTTTCGCCAAAACACATGGAATAACCAACAATAACCCATAAAACACTCATAACACCCATGGCTGCAAAACTATGCATCATGGTTCCCAATACATTTTTCGACCGAACTAAACCGCCATAGAACATGGCCAGTCCTGGCACCATTAATAGTACCAATGCAGTTGATGTAATCATCCATGCCGTAGCGCCGGCATCTACTTCGGGCCCTCCTGGGTTGGCCCAACTGTTCACAAAAAACCCTAGCAACATACTTGCCAAAAGAATTGCTTTCTTCATAAATAAAATTTCACTAATAGGTGGTAATAATCATTTCTCGCATGCAAAACTATAGTTTTTAAGCATAGCATCCAAATTTTAACACTTTTTGTAAGTCAACACCCTATTATTGTAACACATTATAAAAAAACAAATGCCTTTAATTACACATCATCCCCACAATAAACACCCTTAATGAAAAAAATTACATTTATAAAAAAAGCCCATGTTTATGAAAAACACCGGCTTATTGTATCCTTAGCAAGAAACCATTTATATTTTTAACCCATCCCCTATTTAATCTTAATAAATCTATCAAATTCTTTTTCCATTTTATCTCTTTTTATGGGTTTCTGAAAATAACCTTCAAAAAGTTTGTTATCCAACGCATCACTAATCACTTCATTAAGTCCATAGCCAGATAATAAAAAATAGGGTATATCATTATTAATAGTTTTCGCTTTAACGGCAAACTCAATACCATCCAAACCCGGCATGCTCAAGTCTGTAATCACGACCTTAATCTCATCATTACGCTCTATTATTCCCAATGCCTCTGTAGCGGATTTTGCAGTAATTACATTATATTTTTCGTTAAACATCATCTCAAATAACTTAAGATTGATACTTTCATCATCGACATATAAAATCATTATAAAATATTTTACAATTTTAATTCAATGGCAATAATACAACAAATCGGGTTCCTTTGCCAATTTCAGAATCTACTATAATTTGGCCTTTGTGTGCCTTAACAACATTAAACACTTTCGACAAGCCCAATCCTGTACCTTCACCCTGTACTTTTGTTGTAAAAAAAGGATCAAACATCTTTGACCGCACTTCAGGACTCATTCCTTTCCCATTATCGATAATCTCCACTTTTAACATCTTATTATCCGTTGGAACGACAATTACCTTAACAGAACCTTGTTTTTCAATAGACTGAATTGCATTATAAAACACATTGATAAAAACCTGATGCAAATCGGTTTCCTGACCTATTATCTTTATTGAATCTTGCGAGTACTCTCTTATAATCTCTATCCTGCTCTTTGTTTCATACTCTAATATAGTCAAACAGTTATTTAAGATCTTCACAATATCACAGCAAGAAAATTCCACTCCTTTTTTAGCACCAAAATAACTCAGACTATTCACTATATGAGATATCCTTTCTACTCCCTCTTCCATATACTGATAAACGGTTCGAATTTCCTTTACCTTTTCTGGATTTGCGAGACACTTATGATTTTTTTCTAAATTATTTTGGAGGGTATAAATACCTGTTTGAATAAAATTTAAGGGATTATTAATTTCATGCGCAACACCGGCAGTCAATACACCCAACGAAGCCATTTTATCTGACTCTATTAATTTTTCCTGCATGTTTTTCACATCCATGAGAGCCAATTCAAGTTTATTTCTTTGCTCTCTCAAATCTTCATTTGACTGATGTAATGCCTTATTGATCTCTTCCAATTCCTCAGTACGCCGCTGAATCAAGCTCTCCAGATGCATCCTGTAATTAATTAATTCTACATCAATCTTTTTCTGTTCTGTTATATCACGAACCACAACCTGATATAACAACTCACCTTCAATTTTAATATAAGAAAGACTAATTGCTGCATCGAAGACTTCTCCATTGTATTTTATATGACGTGACTCAACAATCAATGAGTGATCCTCTTTTATAGAAGTGACTATTTTATCAATCTTAAGGCTGGCCAAAGCACTATCTATCTGCCTGTCAGGGAAAAAACGATCAATATGCGAACCTATCGCCTGTTCTTTAGTACATTTAAATAGTTTAAGAGCACTATTATTTACATCATACACCTTTCTGTTTTTCAATAGCACAATGGCATCTATTGAATTTTCAAATAACAAACGATACTTCTTTTCTCTATTCAATAAGTCTATATTCTTTTCATTGATAACATTTAGCTTATCAAATATAGTTTTGGAAAAGTATTTTGCCACATAAAGCAAGGATAGAGTAACCAAGACAATAATAACAACATCCATAATCCAGGCTGTGGCAGAAAGAGAGTAAGTTTCTACTTCAATATCGAAAAATAAAATGCCCTTGATATACAATATCCCAAATAGCAAATACACACCTGTAAAAAGAAATAATGACCATAGTGCCTTTTTATAGTTAAAGACGAAGGAAACAAAAACAGCTATTAAAATAATAAAACTCTTTGACGATATCAGAAAACCATATTTTGAAAGACCTGAAACAAACGCTAACATCACAACAAACATGGCCGAATAAATCTTCATATTTGGTTTGATTTTTTTTCTGAACCAAGCGATAACAGCAAGATACAGTACCCCAAAGGTGATAGCAAAAAAACCTGGGTCGAAACCATACTGGGCACCACGAAACAAGGTTATCAGATAAGATACAAAACCAATTATAAAGCCAAGCACAAGCCCTTTATCCAATATACTATTTCGTAATTCGTAAAGTTCATCTCTTTCTTTCATAATTAATTGGACTATTTTATATCTTTTTGATACAGCAAAATTTAAAATCAAAACCTATACCAAAGTAATATATTTATCTCCACATATTAATATATAATCATCAACAAAAAAGCTTATTCCATCATATTTAGCCTAACAAATTGCCAGTATGGCAATTTATTATTCCGCGTTTGTCAAAATTATCATTTTCAGAATACTTCAACTATTATAATATTTTGTACACCTTCTTTAGTAATCACACAAGAGATGGATACTACTGATATTTCTCTATTGAGAAATAAAATCAAAACACATCATCCCTTAATGAAAAAAAGACTATTTTTTTTACAATCTTACTTTACTGAAAAAAAAGCACTTAGGCTTAGACCTAAATTAAAGTTTCGTTTTTTTTCATTTTTATTTTTGCAGTTCAAAAAAATCCTCTACATTTGCACCCGTTATCAAAAGAGATACACACTGAAACAACTGTAACAACAGGCATTTCAGATAAGAATAAAAGTTTTGGAGAGATGGCAGAGTGGTCGAATGCGGCGGTCTTGAAAACCGTTGTGCGGCAACGTACCGGGGGTTCGAATCCCTCTCTCTCCGCTGAAAGCCCTGAGTTTATTAACTTGGGGCTTTTTTTTTGCCTACAATCACGCAATTTCTTGCAATTAATCAATAAGAAAATAATAAACTGCCCTTTGAGGTGGTTTCAAAAACACTGGGACATTCCAGCACAAAGATGACTCAGCGTTATTTCAGAACAACAGAAGCTTTGATTCAAAAGAATATGGAGAAGATTAAGGATTTGTATTAATAATCAACATCTTAAATGTAAATATCGCATATCTTAATATGCGATATTTACTCAATACTTATGTTTGAACTTCCTTAAAATGAGGAAGTTTATCCATTCTTATTCACTCCATTTATTGCCTTTTGTATGGTTACAATAGCCGTTTGAGACACACCACATTCTTTGGCGATTGAGTCCCAATGTGAGACTGCATCTTGTACCTCTTCCAATATCAGCTCTGGTTTCTTTAGTCCAAAATGTAAGCCCAACTCCAACAAATGTTTCCTTCCCGGATTTTTACTCTCTCCTGCTACCATAGTACTATGAAAACCATATGCTGAATTTGAAAAAGTTAGATCATAAACTGGAGCGAAACTCCAATGACCTTTGGCATCCATTAAAAAAGAGAAGTTCTTACTATGATCATCCCTATTATGAGCAAACACATTAAAAGCTGCCAATCGCAATACTTTTTCATATGCTTTCACATGTTTTTCAAGCTGAAAAGCACAGTCCATTAAATGACCATAATCCATGGTGCTCATTCTAAAATTATCATGCATCAGTCCACTAGCGGTATGCATATGAACTCTTTTCTCTTTAATTCTGTCAAATCGTTTAGTACCAAAGTATGTTTGTCCTGACCGACCTGTGAATAGTTTACAATCGCTCATCTCCAATCCGGCTTTTAAAGCCATCTTATGGTAAGCGTATTCAACATTAGCAATCCCTTTAGGGTCAGAAGATGATGGAAATTTAATCAACCAGTCTTCAAAACCTTCTGCTAATTTTTGATTACCATGCATTAATTCTTTGGTCTCATTATTATACCTAACAAAGATTTTAGGACGCGCTCCACCAGAAGAACCACCTAAAGAAAATAACTCTTCAATGATATC
>JBFHKL010000044.1:0-21234 GCA_041595375.1 Saccharicrinis sp. | reverse complement strand
TATTATGAAAGAAGGAAAAGTAAAATTTTTCAATGAATCTAAAGGTTTTGGATTTATTAAAGACAACGAATCAAACAACGAGTATTTCGTGCACGTAACTGGTCTGATTGACGAAATCAAAGAAGACGACGATGTTACCTTTGAACTTAAAGAAGGTAGAAAAGGATTAAATGCGGTAAATGTTAAATTGGCATAACAATATATCAATATAATTAGTACGCAAATCCAAGCCTCGCTATCCAGCGAGGCTTTTTTTGTTAGCTTTCAATATAAAACATGCCCCTGTCTCCTCTCTGAACATATGCCAGCATTAACATTTTAATATACCTTTTTAGCGCATCTTTATATCTCCAGTCAAACTAAAGGCTCAACACAATCATTTTTACTTTATTCCTTTAATAAAGTATTGACCAGATCATTTTCCTGCCGTAACTTATAATATACACGAACGTTTAAAATATGTATGGCATGAGAAAAATTATTTTCACTCTGATTGTGTTGCTATGCTCGTTGAGTACAATGGCTCAGGATTTGGAAGATTACCTTTCCAAATACACATCCGAAAACGGCAAAAATTACCTCCAGCCTTTTGCCTATGCTTTTTCTGCAGATTTAAACAGCGGTTTGTTTCATAATGCCACTATCAAGAAAAAAGGTTTTCAATTATATATTGGTGTTGTAAGTCAAATTGCCATCATCCCAGACAAATCAAAATTTTTCACGGCACATATCGATGATCCAGCCTTTGGTTCGCCGAGAGATGTACCCAATGCACCAACTCTATTTGGTCCTGATGAAGGAGTTTTGGTAGAAAATTCAGAAAACGGTTTACAAATGTATTTACCTGCCGGGTTTGATATTGACTACCTCCCTATGGCTCTGCCCCAAATTACAATTGGTTCAGTATTGGGCAGCGATTTTACAGTCCGTTATATGTCCTTTTCTGTAGAAGATTTTGGCGATATAGATATGTTTGGCTGGGGTATTCGACATAGTATCAATCAATATGCAAAATCATTGCCCGTCAGTCTGGCGATAGCCTACTATCATCAGCGCTTTACGGTGGGTGAATATTTGGATGCAAAAACCAATGTTATAGGTCTGCAAGCCAGCTATGACATTCCCATAATTACGTTTTACGGTGGCCTTTCATACGAAAACGGCTCACTTGATGTTGAATATACCTACGAAGGCTCAGATTCGACCGTTGACAATGGCGATAAGATCTCTTTTATACTAAAGGAAGATGGCAATATCAGGGCTACTTTAGGTTTATGCTTGAACCTTGGTCCGCTTAAAGTTCATGGCGATTATAATATGGCCAGGCAAAATACATTTGCTCTCGGACTTGGCATCGGTTTTAATCAAAAATAATTTATACGATATGAGAACTACTATTCTATTGTTCACCCTGGCATTCGTACTTAATGCATGCAATGTAGAAAATATTCGCCTGTATCCTTCGTTCGAAGAAAGTACTATCTTAACTATTGATGAAGAGACTGATTTTTATGAAGAGCTTATCATTCCATCATCTGATATTTACGCATCAATAACAGAACTGGATTTAGATGATTCAGGTACTATTGAAGATATAAATATTGAAGGAATTTGGATTGTAATAACTCCCCTGACAAATAATACCGCCCAATGGGTAACATTAAATTTATCAATAAAGGTTGATGAGTACGATCAGGAATGGATGTTAAACAACTATACCATCACAATTCCGGATAAAACAACGACTATTTATTTAGCCTCAGACCTAATAAAATCAGGCGTTCATGCACTAAATACGCAAATGTATAAGCTAATAGTCTCCCAGTCGACCTTTAAAGATATTGAATTTGAAATAAGCGGTTATACTACACCCACTAACAGCACAATAAATGTAAGTATTGAATTATTTATTCAAAGTGGTTTGGTCTATCACCAAACCATATAAATAATCAGATGACCGACAGATGATCATCAAAAGGATGCTAAATATTAGCTTTTAAACTACTTACAAAGTATAACTTCCCTTCATACAGCTCTCTTCTTTGTTTCTAAGCACAAGGAGTGGGCTTTTTTTAACTACTACTGCACAAATATGTACCGAAACGATCCAATCAGTTTTTAAGCACAAAATGATATATCCAAGATGATAGCATTCATCAAAATAATTTAGAACAGGCCCTTTTCTATTACAAAAACACGCACAAAACAACGCTAACATTAACATTAACCTGTTGTTAACTCAATAAATTAATATAATTTTATTAATTAGCACTCTATATTGCGAAAAACTAAACAGGAACTCTGATCATTTAATATAAACAAATTTCATACTTAATTAGTTAATTAATTTATCTAATTAGTAATTTTATCCTATAAGAAATAGAAATATACATATATAATGAAGCATAAAATATCGATAATTACCTTGATAATCATAATGGTTTTTCAAGGTCTGGCTAAAGGACAAATTCAGGATCCTGCAAAGTGGACTGTTGAACTATCTAAAAAAGAAGTTTCTATTGGCGATAAAGTAGATGTTGTTTTTAAAGCTATCATAGAACCCACTTGGCATTTATATTCCAATGATTTTGATCCAGACTTAGGCCCCTTGTTAATACAGTTTGAGTTTGAAGAAAATGCCAGTTATGAGCGTGTTGAAGGAGTAAAACCTATCAATGCCCAAAAACATTACGATGAGATTTGGGAAGGAGATATCAGTTACTTTGCCAACAAGGCAGAATTACGTCAAACCATTATTGTAAAACAACTCCCTTTAAAGGTAGCCGGTACCTTTACTTTTCAATCCTGTTCCGATGAAACAGGGATGTGTGTAATGGGTGATGATTCATTTGATCTGTCTATTGCAGGAAACACTAAGAAGATTGCAAATACAGATGTTAAATCTACGGATAAGAAAGAAAAACAAACCGTTGTAGCAAGTGACAAAGAGGAGATAGATACCCATGCCGTTGAGGAAACAGCAGTAAAAAAAGGTGCGGAAATAAAAACGATAACAGCCAGTACTGATCAGGAGACTGAAGAAAGTCAAAAAAGCTACTGGAGCATATTTTTCCTTTCCTTTTTGGGAGGATTTGCAGCCTTGCTAACCCCCTGTGTTTTTCCAATGATTCCAATGACGGTAAGTTTTTTTACAAAACAGAGTACTACAAAAATAGCAGGTATACGTAATGCTATTCAATATGGTATATTTATTATTTTAATTTATGTTATATTAGGTTGGCTAGTGGTGCTTATTTTCGGAGCAGATTCATTAAATGCCCTATCCACAAACCACTGGTTTAACCTATTTTTCTTTCTTCTATTGGCGGTGTTTGCCATTTCATTTTTGGGGGCATTTGAAATCATGCTCCCCTCTTCATGGATTAATAAGGCCGATTCAGGTGCTGACAAAGGCGGTATTATAGGTTCATTTTTTATGGCCCTAACCCTGGCACTGGTTTCTTTTTCATGTACCGGACCTATCGTAGGCTCCCTTTTGGTCACTGCTGCCTCTGAAGGAGGCATGGCTCCTTTAGTAGGTATGTTTGGATTTGCACTGGCATTAGCCCTTCCCTTTACGCTTTTTGCCGCATTCCCCGGTTATTTAAATTCTTTACCTAAATCAGGCGGGTGGCTTAATTCGGTTAAAGTGGTGTTAGGATTTCTGGAGTTGGCATTAGCTTTTAAATTCCTATCAAATGCCGACCTGGTTCTTGACCTTCACCTGCTGGAGAGAGAAGTATATATAGCCATCTGGATTGCCATATTTGGTGCACTAGGTTTTTATTTGTTGGGGAAAATAAAACTGCCACATGATTCTCCCATGGATCATTTACCGGTATCCCGATTATTATTAGGCTTGTTTGTGCTTTCATTTACCATTTATATGATTCCTGGGCTTTGGGGAGCACCTTTAAAATTAATCAGTGCCTTCCCTCCTCCAATGGAATATGCTGAATCTCCTGAAGGAGTTGGAAATAGAGTACAACAAGCTATTCATGTAACCAGTTCGCCCATTAGTGAGGAACAAAGAATGCTGGAAGAAAAAATGCACGTAGGACCACAAGGCTTATCCGTTTTTCACGATTACGATGATGCCCTTGCCTACGCCAAAATAGTTAATAAGCCATTGTTTATTGACTTTACAGGTAAAGCATGCGTCAATTGCCGGCAAATGGAAATTAATGTATGGTCCAATCCCGAAGTTAATTCATTAATGAAAAATGATTTTGTGGTAGTGGCTTTGTATGTTGATTTCAGGAAAGACTTACCTAAAGAAGAGCAATATGTATCGGAAACCACAGGTAAAAAAATTAAGACCATTGGAAATAAATGGAGCGATTTTCAAATTACCAGATACAAGATAAACAGTCAACCTTACTACGTCATCCTGGATCATAACGAAGAAAAATTAGTGAAGCCCAAGGGCTATGAACCAGATACCAACACATATGGCGAATGGCTTCAGCAAGCAAAAGAAAACTTTAAAAATCAATAAAGTTGTTTCGTTTATCTCTCATCCCACAAAGAACTTCATTGTTTTTCTTTGTGGGTTTTATTTTTACCTCTTATAAAGAGAGGGTAGATGACTGAACAACAAGCATTATATCATTTAAATCCTGATACTACATTTTCTTACTTATGGATTTAAAATTTAATTTAACAAAATGAGAAACATAATTTCTATTTTAGTACTGGTTTTAGTACTATCTTCTGGTGCCATTAAGGCACAAAACAAAACCACTATCCCCTTGGATAAGAGGGTAAAATATGGAAAACTTGCCAATGGCATGACTTACTATATTATGCATAATGAGGAGCCCAAGGAAAGAGCCAGCTTATACTTTGTACAAAATGTAGGTGCCATTCTGGAAAATGACTCACAAAATGGACTGGCTCACTTTTTGGAACATATGGCTTTTAATGGCTTAGCGCATTATCCCGGGAAAACTATGCTCAACTACCTGGAATCCTATGGTATTAAGTTTGGCGCCGACATCAATGCCTACACCGCTCAGGACCAGACTGTTTATAACCTCAGCAATATTCCCTCAAGCAATGAAAATCTATTAGATTCAGCCTTATTGGTGCTCCACGACTGGTCGGGAAGTCTATTGCTGGAAGATGATGAAATTGAGGCTGAGCGAGGCGTTATTCATGAAGAATGGAGAACACGCCGAAACTCACGTTTTCGCTTAATGAAACAGACCTCTCCTTATATGTATAACCACTCACAGTATGCCAAACGCGATGTCATCGGATCGCTTGATATCATTGATCATTTTGAGCATCAGGAATTACGAGACTATTACCACAAATGGTACCGCCCTGATTTACAAGCCGTAATTATTGTTGGTGATATTGACGCAGATAAGGTGGAGGAAAAGGTAAAAGAATTATTCTCACAAATACCTGCCAAAGAAAATCCTGCGGAGCGTATCTACTATCCCATCGAAGACTCCAAAGAACTTGGTTTTGTAGTTGCTAAAGATAAGGAAGCTCAAGGAGTTACCATCAACTGGATTTTCAGAAAAGATCCAGTCACCCTTAGAGATGAAGCTTATCTACGTAAGGATCTGGCCACAAATATGATGAGCTCAATGCTAAATAATCGTTTAGGTGAATTAACCCGTAAACCCGATTGTCCTGCACTAAGCATGTATAGCGGTACTTTTAATTTAGCCCGCACCAAAGATGCTGCATATCTTGGTGTTCGACCCAAAGAAAACAAAGAGAAGCAGGCTTTTTCTTTGATCATGACAGAACTCGAAAGAGCCAAGAAATTCGGTTTTACCCAATCGGAACTCGATAGGGTTAAAACAAATTACTTAAGTCAATATGAGGCTTATGAAAAAGACTATGACAAGGTAGACAACGATACATGGGCCGGACAATTAGGTGATTATTTTCTGGAAGCAAGTCCCTTCCCTTCTCTCGAATGGGAAATGCAATTTGCTCAAGAAACCATTCCTTCCATTACCTTAGAAGAGGTTTATGCCTTGTTAAATAATTTTGAGAATATCAATAATAGTGTCATTGCTATTTCTGGTCCCGACAAGGAAGAAATGGTGTACCCCACCAAAGAAGAATTATTAGACGAAATAGAAAAAGTAACAACTACGGAAATTACGGCTTATGAAGACGAAGCGAATGACAGTCCATTGGTAAGCGATAGTCTAACACCCAAAGAATTCATCTCGGAAACGAAACTCGATAATGTTGATGCTAAATTATATACGCTTGAAAATGGAGCAAGAGTGGTCATCATGCCAACGGAGTTGAGTAAGGATGAGATTTTATTCAATGCCTTTAGTTTTGGCGGAAGCTCATTACTGAAGCAGGAACAACTTGAATCAGCTGAGTTGGCAACAACAATTGCGCAAATGTCGGGTGTAGGCGAGTTTAATGCCATACAGTTAAAAAAGAAATTAACCGGTACAATTGCCAGTGTTAAACCTTACATCGGCACAAATACCGAAGGATTTAATGGTTCTTCAACGGTGAAGGATTTTGAGACCTTACTACAGTTACTCTATCAAAAATTTGAACACCCCCGTTTTGAAGAGGAAGCTTTTAATACCATTATAGGTTCTATGAAAAACCAATTGGTATATATTAAAACAGATAACGGACAAGCCTTTCAAGATACCATTAGCATGATCAGTGCTAATTACAATCGTCGCAACCTTCTTTTTAATGAAGAATTTGTTGACCATGTTGACTTCAATAAGGCGAAAGCCATTTACGAAGACAGGATTCAGGATGCCAGCGACTTCACCTTCATTTTTGTGGGAAATATCGATGTAGAAAAAGATATCCCTCTGATCAAAAAATACATTGGTAGTCTTTCTTCAAAAAATCGCAGCGAAAGTTGGGTAGACCATCACATTAAACCTGCAGAAGGAAATACTTCAAGAATTATTGAAAGAAAAATGGAAGTAGAGAAGGCCAGTGTATACTACTCTATTTATCATGATGTAAACTACAATCTTGAAACAAGAATGTATGTTCGGGCTATTGCAGAGTTATTAAACAAACGCTATTTAGATACCATACGAGAAGAAGAAGGCGGTTCCTATGGGGTAAGTGTGCGGCCATCGATCTCTAAGCTTGCCTATGAACATGCCATTATTACCATGTACTTCGATTGCGATCCGGAAAAGCAAGAGAAATTAAGCCTGATAATGAAAGATGAAATTGATAAACTGGTAAAAAACGGAGTTAATATTGATGATTTAAACGAAATTAAGAAAAGCTATATTAAAAATCGTCAGGAATCAGTCAATCAAAACAGTTTTTGGTTAAGTGTAATAGAATCATCGCTAATAAATGACGAACGAATAAGCGATACTGAAGGATATAATAAGATTATTGAAGGAATGAATGCTAAAAGCATTCAAAAATTCGCTAAAAAGTTTTTTAAAAATAATGATATTATTGAGGTAGTGATGCTGCCTGAAAAATAACTTAATTTTAAAAATTTCTACAAAAGCCCCTGTATATAAGCAGGGGCTTTTTTATTGATAAAATTATTTTTTTAATTGATAAGCCAATACCCTGTTATTAAAGAATGTTGGAATAAGCACTATTTGTTTATCCTGAATAAAATCCAGATCTGCGGTATTCATCTTACCTTCTGTTTTCATTAAAGAAATTACTTGCTGATTTTCATTAATATAAAAAACCTCGCCTTTCCAGCTTGTAGTAATATAAGTTCCATCACCAACGGCTTCTATGCCATCGCCCTGGCCCATATTATTATACAAGGTATCAACCTGATTGGTTTGAAAACTCAAACTTAACAACTGACTCCCTTTGCTGCTTAACACCAATAATCTTTCGTCTTCACAATACAAACCATTGTATCGTTCATCGCCCCCCTTCATAATAACTGATGCCTTGTCATCAACAAGTTCATAAACCAATGAATTTGTAGTAGACGATACATATACTTTACCATCGGCACTGGTAGTAATATCATTTAAGCCGTCTTCATTTTCAAATGATATGATCTGTACTACCTCACCACTCTCCACATCTATTTTAAAAACCTTATCTAAATCGGCTACATATAAAACATTATCAACTAAACCCATGCCTTTTGGACTATCCATTCCTGCAACCCATTTCAGGTCTTTCATGTTACCATCCTGATCCAATCTGGAAATAAAACCATCCCCATTTTTTTCCCATGGTCCGGTAGAAATATTACTTACATAAATCACTTGGCGTAACTCATCATAAAGGACCGATTCTGGTGTTCTAAGTAGGGTATCACTTTCCCACAATAGTTCAAGATGAACCTTATTTTCATCGGGAGTTACCTTTAAAGTCGTATCTTTGTTTTTATCAACCCCAGCACACGACGTTAGTGTTAATACAATAGCAAGTTTAAAAAATAGGTTATTCATTGGTGAAATTTTAAATGATTAATGACACAAAAGATATTATTTTTTTCAATACGTAGTATATTTTGATAAACCATTATTGTCATTCACATTGGAATTACCATTTTTTTCTATCGGGTAAAACTATTGTTTTGCAACTATATTGCTTCTCATTTAATGATAAATTATCATGTATAAACCATTTATTCTTCTTTTCGCTATGCTTATCCATTCTTGTTCTGCACCTAAAGTAAAGTCAATATCAGATTCTGAAGAATTTAAAATATCTGTGGCAGAATGGTCTTTACACAGAACGATACAAAAGGGCGAAATTAATCATCTTGACTTTGCGCGTGTAGTAAAAGACAGCTTTAATATTAAGCACATTGAATACGTGTCACAGTTCTTTCAGGATAAAGCAGAGGATTTTGCTTATCTCGATAAGATGAAAGAACAGTGCTTAATTCATGGAGTAACTAACCTATTAATCATGGTTGATGGAGAAGGAGAATTAGGAGCTACCATTGAAAAAGAAAGAGTACAGACTGTACAGAATCATAAAAAATGGGTGAAAGCAGCACAGTATTTAGGCTGCAAAGCCATACGTGTAAACGGAAATGGTTTAGGCGATCTGAATGACGTTCAACATGCGCTAATAAAATCATTACAAGAACTAAGTTTATTTGCCTTGGATTATGATATCACCATTATTGTGGAGAACCATGGAATGATGATTCCCGGTAAAGGATGGAGTATGTATGCCCCTTCAACAAACGGTAAATGGCTGGCTGAGGTATTTGAAAAAGTAAATATGCCCAACTGTAAAGCATTACCCGACTTTGGTAATTTTGACAAATACGACAGGTACCAGGGAATGCGTGACCTTATGCCCCATGCCTTTGGCGTAAGCGCTAAGACCTATGTTTTTAACGAGCAAGGAGAAGATACGCAAACCAATTTTCAACAAATATTTGATATTATTCACTCCCATGACTTTAATGGTTTTGTGGGTGTGGAATTTGAAGGACCTACCAATAACATAAGCGAATACGAAGGAATAAGAAAGACTATTGATTTGGTAAAAAAACATTATAAATAATTTCTCATCCTCACTCATTTCATCAATTGATAAAGCAAAAACCACCCGGCACAACCTTTAAAACAATAGTATTTTTATTTATTTCAATAGCTGTAATCCTTTCTATATATTTTATTTATGATTGAAAGGAGACACTACGAATAATCTATATCTGCTCATTTTATGATATCCGAACCTGTGTTTTATAAGAAAACATGAGGGGTTCGCAGCAAAATATTTACATTTGCAAAAAAATTGAACATGAGCAACGCAAAAACATATTTTCCCCAAATTGTTGATATTATTGAAGCAGCCAATCGACTAAAGGGTGTTATTCGAAGAACACCTTTGGAATATAATTATACCTACTCAGAGAGATACCAGGCCGAAATCTATTTTAAGCGGGAAGACCAACAGGTTGTTCGATCATATAAAATAAGGGGCGCTTATAACAAAATGGCCTCTCTCCCTTCCGAAAAATTAAGACTAGGCGTGGTATGTGCCAGTGCGGGAAACCATGCTCAAGGAGTTGCCCTATCCTGTTTTTTACTTAAATCAAAGGGTATGATATATATGCCCACAACCACTCCACAGCAAAAAATTAAACGCGTAAAAACGCTGGGTAAAGAATGGGTTGATGTGGTGCTTTTTGGTGATACTTTTGATGATGCCAATACCGAAGCAATAAAATACAGTCAGAATAATCAATTACCTTTTATACCACCCTTCGACGATCCTAAAGTGATTGAAGGACAAGGAACCATTGGCATTGAGATTCTGGAAGATTTACCCGACACCGATTTTGTCTTTATTCCGGTAGGTGGTGGAGGATTAACTGCCGGCTTAAGTACTTACATTAAACAAAACAATGAAAGTATTCAGGTGATAGGCGTAGAACCTGCCGGGGCACCAGCCATGTATAACTCCCTAAAAAAAGGTAAGATAGTTACCTTACCCAAAATAGATAAGTTTGTGGATGGAGCAGCAGTTCAAAGAGTGGGAGATTATCCCTTTCCTGTATGTAAGAAATATCTGGATGATATGCTTTTGGTATCCGAAGGTAAGGTTTGTACAAAAATTCTGGAACTATACAATAACGAAGCTATCGTAGCAGAACCAGCAGGCGTATTATCAGTAGCCGCCTTGGAGCAATACAAACAACATATTAAAGGTAAAAAAGTAGTTTGCGTAATCAGTGGTGGGAACAACGATATTACACGTACCGAAGAAATAAAAGAACGCTCAATGCTTTATGAAGGTCTAAAACACTACTTCATAGTTCGTTTCCCTCAACGACCTGGGGCGCTAAAGGTATTTGTAACCGATATTCTTGGTCCCGATGACAATATTGTATTGTTTGAATATGCTAAAAAAGTAAACCGTGAAAAAGGACCCGCTTTGGTTGGAATAGAATTAAAGGATAAGGCCGATTTTGAACCTTTAATGGAAAGAATGAAAGCTAAAAATTTCTTTGGCGAATATGTAAATGAAAATCACGATTTATTTTCCTACCTGATCTGATCAAAAGGGAATACCCTCATAATATCAATTGTTTACTACCCGCAAAATGGATGCAATTCCTAACATTTGCGGGTAAAAAATCATTCAGCGACAAGTGCGATAGAATAAACACCTCACCTCATTACCTACTTATATACTAAAAGAATTAATTTAATGATCAATGGTTTCCAGTTGACATAGCTCTTTACGAAACAATTATGAAATTATTCACTTTTCTCTCCCAATCACCTACATCACACATCACATTACGCAATATTTTTAAAGCTCCATTTAACATTACATACGTATAATCTGCGTTAACCAAGCAAAAAAATCATTTAGCCACAAATCATCCTTTGTTTCAATCATTTAAAACAATTTACACTAAATTACAATGTCTTTATTTCCAAACCAATAAAACCCAAACCAAAATGAAAACCATTCCTATTTTAATTTTATCGCTGATTTTGTTTACTGGGTGTAAACAAAATAACAAATCACGTTCTTCTGATCTTAGACCAACAGATGGGAATTCACCCACTAATACTTTTACCAAAGAAAACGACACTCCTTATTTAAAAATTACCTCTTCCTTGAACAATTACCATGTGACTGATGCCGAGGAGATAGATACAATAAATTTTAGTGGCATTTGGATATTGATTGATAATTATGAGCAAAAGGATAAAACCCTGATTATGGATATTGTTGTTCACCAGCAAGATACCCAAGATGATTTTGAACTTAATGATTTTACCGTAAATATCTCAGAAAAACTTACTACTATTTTCCTTCCTCAAAAACTTTGTGATCAGGATGTCAGTAATGCTAACAACCAATTATTTGGCATTGTATTAGAAGGCAATAGAAAGAATCAAATTTCATCAGAAATGGTTGATACCACCAACCTTAAACTAGAAATATATGTTGACAAATTAAAAGTATTTAAACAAAGTGTAAAATGGATGTAAGGGCTTTAGTTTAAACATATTTTCATTTACAATGAAATATACTATCGTACAAAAATTTATTAGATTTGTTGGAAATTACATTCCATATATCAATGACATTTCAATTTAAAATTCAGATTAAAGGGATTACTCTCCCACCGGTTTGGCGTCGCGTATCCATTCCTTCACATTTCACTTTTGCTGAGTTTCATTACCTGATACAGTCGGCTTTTGAGTGGGAAAACTGTCATTTATTTCAATTTTCGCCCAAGGGTTGGCGATCATACCCCATTATTAAATTTATAGAAGATTACGAAAAAGAAGAATACACTACCGGACAATCAGGCAATTTACGCGAAGCTGAAGAGTTAAAATTATCGGATATTTTTTTTGAATGTAAACAAAAATACACCTACATATACGATTTTGGTGACAATTGGGAACACACCATCACTCTCGAAAAAATATCTGAGGGAGCAACCTTATGGCCCAATTGCCTGGCAGGGAAAGGCGTTTGTCCACCCGAAGACTGTGGAGGAGTTCATGCCTACAAGTATTTAAAAGAGGTATTAAAAAACCCAAAAGATCCGGAGTACGAAAATGCTTTGTCCTGGTGTCTGTACGAAGGACAAACAGAATGGGATCCGGCCGCCTTTAACCTTAAAGAGACCCAACAACTTATCAGAGATGTATTTACCATCAGAAGTGGTTCTCATAATTAAACTATATCAAACACTTTGTTTTGCAAGATCACTGATTATCAAATAACATACAGCATTCCGACACAAACAGTTGTTAAATAAAAAAATCCCGCCATAAAGCGGGATTATATTTATATGGTAAAGCTCTTTAAGCTTATCAATGCAAAAACAGCATCCTTTAGCTATCCCAATGATGCCAAAATCTGAACACAAATAATCAATAAAACCATAGCTACCGGATACACGGTAGCATAAGCAATCGATGGAGCATTAGTTTCTGTCATTGGATCAACAGCTGCCAAACCCGGCGTGCTGGTCATTGAACCGGTAAGGGCCCCCAGCATCGATAATACATTTATTTTAAATATCCATTGTGATATGATGGCCCCAAATATCATGGGTAATAGGGTCAAGGCACCGCCTATTAAAAACAAAGTAAAACCATATTCATAAAATGTATCCACAATATGCTCTCCTGCTTTGGTTCCAACCCCTGCGAGAAAGAACATTAAGCCTATGGTACGTAATAACTGGTTTGCTCCACCTGACATGGTCCAAATGATAGGTCCTGTTTTTCCTATACGACTTAACACCATAGATACGGTTAGCACACCACCTGTTAAACCCAAGGAGAAGGTAAATGAGTCACCAAAATTGAGAGAGAATTTACCCAAAAAGAATCCCAGCACTATTCCAGCTGCTATAGGAAAGAAGTTTGTGTCGGATAGTTTCCTGCTATTGCCACCAAATATTTTTGTTACAATCTGCATATGATCACGGCTACAGGAAACCTTAATCTTATCTCCCAATTTTAAACGCAGACTAGGCGAAGGTGTAATATCAATTCCTGAACGACGAACACGCGTAATTGTAACATGATAGGTAGATGTCCATTGGTTTATTTCGCGGATAGTTTTATTAACCACCTGTGTATTAGAAACCAGAATAGATTGAACTTCATATCCTTCCTTAAGAGGTATTTCCTGTTTTGTTTCTCTTCCTATTAAAAGCTCCACCTTTTTAAGTGCTTCGGCAGATCCCACCGCTTTAATAATATCTCCATTATTCAGCACAATTTTCGATGAAGGAACATATGGCTCACCCTTCGACATCACCCTACTGATGACAGCCTGCGTCATGGTTCTTATCCTTAATTCTCCAATTGTTTTTCCGGCTACATTTTCATTTTCAACCACAAAATGCTTAAACGAAATCACCGGAGAACTCTCCATGGTAGAATCTTCATATTCTTTTTCAGCTTTACTTATATTTGCACGTGTTATTTTAGGAAATAAACGAACAAAAAGAATTACACCAATCACACCAAAGGGATACGCTATACCATAACCAATAGAAACACCTGTAGAACCAGTGCTTTCAATGGCTGCTGCCAAACCTGGTGTACTGGTCAATGCCCCGGTTAGCAGTCCTATAGCCACCGGAACCTCAATGTTAAATAAAACAATAGCCAGATAAGTAAGAGCAGAGGCAGAGATAATTACTACCGAAGCCATCATAACCAGCGTACGTCCTTGTTTTTTAAAAGAATCAAAGAATCCGGGTCCAGCCTGAATACCTATAGTGTAAACAAATAAAATTAATCCTATTTTTTCGATGATCTCAGGCATAACCACACCATAATGACCAAATACCAAGGCCACAAAAATAATAGCAGAAATGTCGAGTGAGATACCTTTAATTTTGGCATTACCAATAATATACCCTATACAAATGATAAGAAAAAGGGAAAAATAGCTTTGTTGTAAAAATTCCATAAACCTAAAATATTAGGCATACAAAGATATGATTTATAAAAATTAAAAATTAAAACTTTAAGCATTATATTGTTAATAGTTATTAAAATAATGCATCCGACAAGTAACAATTTCTAAGTCATCGCCACCGTATGGTTTACTTTTTGTAAATAATCTTTAATCTCCATCATATCATACCCCAACTCTTCCAACCATCTAATAGCCTTATCTTCCTGAAAAAACAATTTGGTTTTAAAGGGGGTATTCACCAAATAAAAAGAAAATAGGAAAGCTTTAACTATATCTAGAAACCTATTGCCAACAACCACCGCATTGTGCTTATAATGCACACAATAGGCAATTTTACGTATGGCATCATTCATTTTTAAAGCATTTGCCGGAGAGGTTAAAATAATGTGTTTAATATTACACATTGTAGCAAAATCCTCATAGGGGTAATTATTGATTGCCTCGTTTACCGTATTTATAAAAAAATTTACGGCTTTGTCATCCTGCAATCCATTCACTTTAAAATAAGCAACTTTTTTATATAGCCGGATGTTAAAAACGGCATGATCAATTTCAATTCTCATTACAATAGGATTCCAGGTTATGATTAATAACGAATAAATATACAAAATTAATTATCGTATACATAATTAATTCTTACTATAACACAACTTCCTATATTTCAAACACAATTATTATTCTGTCTTACGATACTTTTTCTGCAATCCAAATAAAAATTTTCTAAGAATCTGATCCTTACACATTCTGAACTGACTTTGGTCTGGCTTACGAAAAAACGCACTTAACTCATGTTTACTTATTTTCATATCAACAACATCCAATATCGCAATTATATCATCATCGTTTAAATGAAGAGCGATCTTTAATTTTCGCAACACCTGGTTATTATTAAGTCGTTTTTCGTTCACAACTTCTTTTCCTTCCTGTGCCCCTCTTTTATGAACGATAAATCCATTAAGAAAAGCAGATAGATAGGCATCCACGATAGCCTTAAAGGACTCATCAGTATCTTTTTTTAACCAATCACTAATCTGCGCGCGAGTCACCTCCACTTTTGCCAACGCAAATAACTGAATCATTTTGGTATCATTAAAATCAAATGTATATCTTAAACTTCTTAGAATTTGATTATTATTCATTGAACTATTTTTTAAGTAATAAAAACCACATTTAAACTGCGAAGATAACATCACAAGTTATTTCTTGTACTTTTTAATTTGTTTTTGAATCATTTTCTTCATGTTAAGCGAATATTTTTTTTAACATATTCATTTATAACCACATTTTAACAACACCCTAAACTACTTAAAAATCAGGTAATGAATATTTTACATATATACACATACATTCTCTCATAAAATTTTGCACTGTAAAAAAAACCTTGTCTCCTCAATATACTTTTTACTATCTTTACGCCCTAAATGACATTGCGGTTATTTATGTGATTACCACACTCATAATTCAGCATTTAAAAAATGACACAAGGGCTTTATGGCGAAAAAAGACAACCAACAAACCAGGCGTCAGCTTCGTAACTCATATTTTACAACAGTAATAAGTATAGCATTAGTGCTCTTTTTACTGGGTTCGGTTGGATATTTAATACTGAACGCACAGCGCTTGTCGAACTATGTAAAAGAAAATATTGGTTTTAATATTGTGCTGAAAGACAATGTCAGGGAGGCTGAGGTGCGAAGATTACAGAAGTATCTGGATGCTTCGTCCTATGTGAAATCGACTGAATATATCGACAAGGAAAGTGCTGCTGAGGAGCTAAAGGAAGAGTTGGGTGAAGATTTTGTTGACTTTCTGGGTTACAACCCCTTATTGTCATCTATCGAGGTAAAACTCTTTGCCGAATATGCCAATCCCGATAGCATTAAAACGGTAGAAGCAATATTCGATTCTTTTCCACAGGTTAAAGAGGTTTCGTACCGGAAAAATCTTATCCAGAAAGTCAACGACAACGTAAAGAAAATCAGTATTGTTTTACTGGCCTTTAGTACTTTGCTATTACTTATTGCCATTGCCCTTATTAATAATACCATTCGCCTTTCGGTATATGCTAAACGCTTCCTTATTAACACCATGCAATTAGTTGGCGCTACCAAAGGTTTTATCAGACAACCTTTTGTCTCCACGAGCATTGTTCATGGGTTTATTGGTGGCATATTGGCAAATGCTATGTTAGCAGGGGTGATTTATATTTTACACAGAGAACTTGGCGGATTTATTGGATTCGACAATATTGAACTCATTGGAATCCTGTTTATTTTAGTAATTATAGTGGGTATTTTACTTTCTCTCATATCTACCTATTTTGCCGTTAATAAGTACCTGCGATTAAGAACCGATCAATTATATTTTTAACATACAACTATGTCAAGCATCAAACAAGAAAAAAAATTTGAATTTGCGCTATCCAAACAAAATTACATTCTCATGGCCATTGGTTTTGCCATTGTTATTTTGGGTTTCATTTTAATGATAGGAGGACGAAGTAACGATCCAAATGTATTCAATGAAGAAATATACGGTTTCCAACGAATTACTCTCGCCCCCATGGTAGTTTTATTTGGCTTTATGTTCGAGATATATGCTATCATGAAAAAGCCTAAGAACTAAATAGCACATTTGGGCAGTAGATCATTACATACTAATTTCTTTTTTCATACATCTATTATCACTTATGAGTTGGATTGAAGCATTAATCCTTGGAATTGTGCAGGGACTAACCGAATTTTTACCGGTAAGCAGCAGTGGGCACTTGGAAATAGGCAAACACCTCTTAGGCATAAAAGCCACTGATAACCTAAACTTTACCATTGTTGTACATGGAGCTACAGTATTAAGCACCATTTTTATTTTCAGAAAAGATATTGCAAGACTGATTAAAGGTTTATTTGCCTTTAAATGGAATGAAGAGACCCAATATCTTTTTAAAATAGCGATCAGTATGATTCCTATTGGTATTGTAGGCGTATTTTTTAAGGATTATGTTGAGGAGCTTTTCAACACAGACAACATACTATTACTGGTTGGTTGTATGTTATTAATCACCGCCACACTACTGGCTTTTACATTCTATGCCAAATCAAAAGAAAAAGAAGTAACATTTAAGGATGCCTTTATTATTGGCATCGCACAAACCATTGCCGTACTGCCAGGTATTTCACGCTCGGGATCAACTATTGCAACCGGCTTATTACTGGGTAATAAACGTGAAGACGTTGCACGTTTCTCCTTTCTAATGGTACTAATTCCCATCCTGGGAGAAAACGCATTAAGCTTGTTGAAAGAGGATTTAACTACCTCAGATTCCATTGGGACTCTCCCTTTATTCGTTGGTTTTATCGCTGCCTTTATAGCCGGATTATTGGCTTGTAAGGCCATGATTAATCTGGTAAAAAAAGGTAAACTTATATATTTTGCCCTCTATTGTGCTATTGTTGGATCAATTGCAATTATTTGGGGATTTTAGTTTTAGTATTCAAAAATTAAAGAACCGTTCTTCGTTCGTCAATTTGAACAAGGAACGGTTTTATTATATGATATATTCAAATCAATATGGAAGAGATTAAAGAAGGTGGGTATAGTTTTGTGGAAGGAGAAGTGTTGTTATTCGATAAGCCTTACGGCTGGACTTCATTTAATTTGGTCAGTAAGGTTAGAAAGCTGATTTGCAAATCTTTAGACGTTAAAAAACTGAAGGTTGGTCATGCGGGTACACTTGACCCACTTGCTACAGGACTATTAATTGTATGTACCGGTAAAGCAACCAAAACAATTGACAGTTATCAGGCTGCAGAGAAAGAATACATTGCCACATTACAACTTGGAGCAACAACCCCTTCATTTGATTTGGAAACAGAAGTTGACCAAACCTTCCCAACTGAGCATATTGATGAAAATTTAGTTCATGAAGTATTAAAGGACTTTATTGGCGAACTGGATCAAATCCCTCCGGCCTTCTCTGCCGTAAAAGTGAATGGAAAAAGAGCCTATGAGTTTGCCCGCCAGGGAAAAGACCCCGGTCTTAAACCCAAAAAACTGGTTATTAAAGAAATAGAAGTACTCAATTTTGAACAAAATCAATTGGTTTTACGTATAGTCTGTAGCAAAGGAACATATATACGCGGACTGGCCAGAGATATTGGTGCTGCTTTAAAAAGCGGGGCACATCTAAGCGCCTTAAAACGAACGCGTATAGGAGAATATTTAGTCACCGAAAGCATTAATATTGAATCCCTTGAAAAAAAATTAAAATAATTTGTAACCTATTGTATATTTGCACGTATAAACTTGCTCTGTGCTCTGCACTGTGATTTTTATTAAAAGTTTCTAATTATCAATCACTTTGAGCCCAATAATTACGAAATTGTAACGCATACATTATTAATAAACTAATTTCAATATGAAGTTATCGAAGTTTAAATACAACTTACCTGAAGAACTAATTGCCCTGCATCCCACCCAAAACCGTGACGAATCAAGATTGATGGTCCTTGACAGAAAAACCGGAGAAATTAAGCACAAAATATTCAAGGATTTGGTGGACTATTTCGATGAAAAAGATGTGATGATTTTCAATAACACTAAAGTTTTTCCTGCCCGTTTATACGGAAACAAAGAAAAAACAGGTGCTGAGATTGAAGTTTTTTTATTACGCGAATTAAATCGGGAGCAAAAACTTTGGGATGTATTAGTAGATCCAGCCCGAAAAATAAGAATTGGAAATAAACTTTACTTTGGTGATAACGATGAAATGGTTGCTGAGGTTATTGACAACACAACTTCTCGTGGTCGTACGCTACGTTTCTTATACGATGGGCCCCACGAAGAGTTTAAAGCAACGCTTTTTGGACTTGGAGAAACTCCTCTTCCGAAGTTTATTAACCGCGAAGTAGTGCCCGAAGACAGAGAGCGCTACCAAACTATTTATGCAAAACACGAAGGAGCTGTTGCAGCCCCTACTGCAGGAATGCATTTTAGCCGCGAATTATTAAAAAGATTAGAGATTATTGGCCTTGACTTTGCCGAAATTACATTGCATGTAGGCTTAGGGAATTTCCGTACTGTGGATGTGGAAGATTTAACCAAACACAAGATGGATTCAGAACAAATTTTCATTACAGAAGATGCTTGTAATATCATAAACGAAGGCAAAACAAACAAAAAAAGAATCTGTGCTGTTGGTACTACAGTTATGCGAACAATAGAAAGTTCTGTTTCCACCTTCGGACATGTTAAACCATTTGAAGGATGGACAAATAAGTTTATTTTCCCCCCTTATGAGTTCAATGTAGCCAATTGTATGATTTCAAATTTGCACCTGCCATTATCTACTTTAATGATGATGACAGCTGCTTTTAGTGGATATGATCATTTAATGAATGCCTATAAGGTGGCGGTAAAAGAAAAATATCGTTTTGGAACTTATGGTGATGCCATGTTAATTATCTAATACCATATACAACATAACTATTTCAAGCCACGTTTTTAACAACGTGGCTTATTTATTTCCAAAGCAGGGATAAATAGCTCCATTCTCCTTCCCTATTCTATTCTCAACTCCATAAAAGATAATAGAATGACTTTAAGCTGCATTTTCCATTTCGTTATTTATACTATTTTCCTAACCTTTTTTAATGAAGATAATTGACATACGCAATAATCATCCTGCAATCATCATATGATATCAGAATGATAGGTAAAACTTTTTGCTTACTACAATTAATTAATGCCGGCACAAAATCACAAATTAATTTTTACCAATCGTTTTGATTCGTACTCGTTATTATTTCCCATAAAATATCCATCACATTTAATTTTTCACTAAATTTAAGCGATAGTGTATTTCGTTCAATAATGTTGAAAAACACAAGGTTTAATAAAGTAAATACCATACAAAACATTTATACCCACATCATTTACAGTGATTACCATTGCTTAAACAATACGAATAGTAAGATGGTATCGATAAATTTGCTATATTTCATTTAAAGAATTAGTAAATAGAGGGTAATGTCAACCAATACTAAAGAAGAGCAAAATGCACATACGATTTTTAATTCCGATTAATTTTGAACCGTACACAGTTAATGCCATCAACTATTGTATGATGCTGGCACATAAGTTTGAAGGAGAGATAACTCTTTTTCATGCCTATACGCCCTTTTTAAACGAAGATACAGAAGAAGTAATACATGATGTCCAATTAATTTCTTCACCTGAAGAAGCTCTGGATCGTTTAAACCAAATAAAGGAAGAAGCCCTTAGGAATGCTAAATTCAAGGAGGTAGTCATCAAAACGAAAGTGGAACAAGGTTATCCAGAGGATGTGATCCCGGCCTTTTGTAACCACTACACTCCTGACCTAGTGGTAATGGGAACCAAAAGCAAAGGAGAAACCATTAAAGAATTGTTAGGCAGCGTAACCCTCGATGTGATCAAAAATGTGAATGACCCGGTTTTAGTAGTCCCTAAAGATTATGATTTGAATTTAAACAGACTGCATAATGTACTGTTTTTAACCGATTTTGACAAATGTGAATATTCTTCATTACATAAACTAGTACGCCTAATCATGTCGTTTAATATAGTCATTCATAATGTACAGTATTGTCCGGGAGGTAAGGAAAAAGCAAACATGAATACATTGGCAGAATATACCGAATACTGCAGTACCACCTACCGAAACCAGGACATGAAAGCAAACTATATTTTTGGAAGCGATATAGTAGATGCTACCAATAAATATATTGAACAAACAAACATTGACCTTCTGGCCATCACACGGAAAAAAAGAAATATTATTTCTAAAATTTTACATCC
>JBFHKL010000043.1:0-21299 GCA_041595375.1 Saccharicrinis sp. | reverse complement strand
GAAGCAACTGAGTTAGCTAAATTGGAGAAGAAAAGTTTAGTTACTTATATTTACGTAGGTGTTCCAACTCGTCAGTATCAAAATATTTATGGTACTGAACCTCGGATTCAGCTGAATGACCAGTTTGCTACGGTTGAAGATATTCAAAGTTATATCGCGCAGGAGCGTGATGCAATGAAAGAGGCTGATCGTCCTAAGATGACCACTTCTATTAAAGCAGACTTTGACTGTCCAATGGGTATCATTACTGACATTAAGCAGGCATTGCGTAAAGCTCAAGCGCTAAAAATTAATTATTCAGCGCGTCAAAAAGTAGAGTATTAAGAATAATATATACTTGAACAGAAGGGGATCGATTTTCGATCCCCTTTTTTTTATTCTTAGCCTATATGTTGTTAACGCAAAGTATGAACAAATACAACAGGTTTCTCCTCTATTTTTTTGAGGGAAAAATTATGTGACGTTCATTACCAGGTAAAGATTTATCTCTATTTTGCTACAGAACAAGAAGCTATGAAAATATTGTTATAAAGGCCGAGAGTAGTAATGATCTGTGAATACTGATTCCTATTTTTAGAGCAATATCCTAACTTATAAAAAACAAACTCTATTTTCTTTCTTCTTTTTATCATTGCCATAAAAATGCTTCGGCAGAATCGTTTAACGCCAGGATCAAAGAATTTAGGAAACAGTTTAGGGGAGTTGGTGATGTGAAGTTATTCCTATATAGATGAATAAAAGTTTATGCTTGATAAGTTAACTCTTAATTTAGACCCAGTTTTTATACTTGATCCTTATTAAGGGTTATTTGCTTATATAAGCTTGTTTATTTCTACAGCTAAACTGCGCCCTGATCAATCATAGTATCTGCCACTTTAACAAAGCCTCCGATGTTTGCTCCATCCATATAATTCACAAAGCCACCTTGTTTTGTGCCATGTTTTAAACAGGTTTGATGTATTTCCTTCATAATATTTTTTAGGCGTTTATCTACTTCCTCTCTTGTCCATAATATTCGCAAAGCGTCCTGGCTCATTTCTAATCCGGAGACGGCCACACCACCAGCATTGGCTGCCTTACCTGGGCCATATAGAATTTTATTTTTCACGAAGATATCTATTGCTGCTGGCGTGCAAGGCATATTTGCACCTTCTGATATACAAAAACAGCCATTTTTTATTAACTCTTCAGCATCGTTTTTTTCTATCTCATTTTGGGTTGCGCAAGGAAGGACTATTTCTCCTTTCTCTTTCCAGGGTGTTTGATTTTCAACATACTTCACCTTATATTTCTCAGCATATTCTTTTATGCGGCCGCGTTTGATATTTTTAAGTTCCATAATGTATTCCAGTTTCTCGCGGTCAATTCCAGCGGGATCATAGATATACCCATTGCTGTCTGAGAGGGTGAGTACTTTGCCTCCCAATTCAATGATTTTTTCAGCACTAAATTGTGCTACGTTACCTGAGCCCGAAATCAGAATGCGTTTGCCGTTGATACTCTCGTGCCTGGTATTTAGCATTTCTTCTGCAAAATATACATTGCCGTAGCCCGTAGCTTCCGGCCGTATAGTGCTACCACCCCAATTTATCCCCTTTCCAGTCAGCACACCTGTAAACTCATTCTTTATGCGTTTGTATTGCCCAAACAAATAGCCAATTTCACGACCGCCAACCCCAATGTCACCAGCTGGGATATCTGTATTGTGCCCAATATGGCGGAATAATTCAGTCATAAAACTCTGACAAAAACTCATTACCTCATTATCCGATTTTCCCTTTGGGTCAAAGTCTGATCCTCCTTTACCCCCTCCCATGGGTAATGTGGTTAAACTATTTTTGAATACCTGTTCAAATGCCAGAAACTTCAGGATACCTAAATTTACTGTGGGGTGAAAGCGTAATCCGCCTTTGTAAGGACCTATGGCACTGTTCATTTCTACCCTGAATCCTCTGTTTACCTTTAGTTGACCGAGATCATTGACCCAGGGAACGCGAAAAATGATTACCCGCTCGGGTTCTGTTATTCTTTCCAGAATTCCACTTTTAATGTATTGCGGATTTTTCTCTAGGTAAACGGTGATTGACAACAGGACTTCGTGTACAGCCTGATGGAACTCAGGCTCAGCCGGATTTTTTCTGATGAGGTTTACCATAAAGGACTCAACATAAGATTGGGTTGAACTTTTCATGCCTGATGTTTTTGTAAATTTTAACGCTCACAATAAGTTAAGGAAATATTTTTACATCTGATGGAATTAAATTGTTTAAATGCAGCGTGTTAAGCGGACTTTGTGAGTCCATATAATATTCATTGTTTTTTCATTTCTTAGGATGACAATTAGTTAAAGCCTATAGAAAGAATTAAAATATCTTTAACTTTAGGCGAATTGAGAAATCAACTAATTATGGATAGAGAAAGTGAAATAGCCAATTCCGGTTTATTTGTTGAAACCAACTTTAAGCAATTAATGCAGAAACGCATTCAATCTGTCTTGCTCATATCGAGTAGTTATGATGCGTTTATGTTGGAAGAAGATGGTAGAATTGAAGAACAGATTTTTAATGAATATGTTTCTTTGAATTTAAGATACCCTCCAAAATTTATTCAGGTAACTACTGCTGAAGAGGCATTACATATTCTCGAAACAGAATCGATTGATTTAATTATATCGATGCTTAATATTGGTGGGATGGATCCCTTTCGGCTCTCTAAAACTATTCGTAATACCTATGCCGATATTCCCATTGTTGTGTTAACGCCATTTTCTAGAGAGGTAAGTCTTAAATTAAGTAATGAAGACACCAGTGCTATTGACTATGTGTTTTGTTGGCTGGGGAATGCCGATATTATGCTGGCTATTATTAAGCTGATTGAGGATGAGATGAATGCTGATTCAGATATTCTTCAGGTTGGTGTGCAGTGTATTATTTTAGTGGAGGATTCTGTGAGATTTTATTCAAGCTATTTGCCTATTATTTATAAGATTGTTTTTGTGCAGTCTAAAAAATTTATGAGTGAAGGGCTTAATGAGCATCAAAAAATGCTTAGAATGCGCGGTCGGCCAAAAATTTTACTGGCGCGTAACTATGAAGAAGCTTTAGGGATGTATCAACGTTATAAATCTAATTTATTAGGTGTTATTTCTGATGTGTCGTTTAACAGGGAAGGAATAAAAGATGTAAAAGCAGGCATAAAGTTAGCCGAGAAGGTAAAGCAGGATGATATTTACATGCCTTTCCTTTTGCAATCCTCGGATAGTAAAATGAATGATATCGCTAAACAAATTAGGGTTGGATTTTTATATAAATATTCCAAGACCTTATTGCGCGAACTTAAATTATTTTTAAAAACAAATCTTGCTTTCGGCGATTTTGTTTTTATCAATCCTGATACTCAGGAGGAGGTGGGAAGAGTGAGTTCGTTAAAAGAATTGCATGATAAGTTGTTTGATATACCTGATAGTTCTTTGAGATATCACTTTCAGCGCGATCATGTTTCCAAGTGGTTAAAAGCAAGGGCTTTGTTTGCGATTGCAGAGGTTATTAAAAATCTCAAAGTGGAGGATTTTGGTAGTCTGGAGGCCTCCAAACGTTTCTTGCATAATACAATCATTAATTTCAGACTCTCCAAGGGTAAAGAGGTGATTGCCCAATTTTATACTGACCGCTATGATAAGTATGTGAAGTTTGCACGTATTGGTAATGGTTCAATTGGAGGAAAAGCAAGAGGGTTAGCTTTCTTAAATAACATCATCAATAAAAATGCCTTACAGTTCAATTTTGAAGGTGTTGATGTTACTATTCCTAGAACTGTGGTTATTGGGACAGACGTATTTGAGCATTTTATGGATAAAAATAATTTGTACGAAGTAGTTTTGTCTGATCTCTCTGATGAAGAAATACTTGAGCATTTTATTCAAGCTAAGTTACCCAGTATGTCTGAGGTTTATCTGCGGCAGTTTATATCGGTGGTTAATAATCCTATAGCAGTCCGTTCATCAAGCGTATTAGAAGATAGCCACTATCAGCCTTTTGCAGGTATATATTCCACTTATATGATCTCGAATACCGATGAGATAGATATTGTCATCCGTCAGGTTGCTGAGGCCATTAAATGTGTATATGCATCTGTTTACTTTAAGTCGAGTAAGGCTTATATGGATGCTACGATGAATATCATAGATGAAGAACGAATGGGTATTGTGTTGCAGGAGGTAGTGGGGCAGCAGCATGGTAGTTTGTTTTATCCTACTATCTCAGGAGTGGCTCGTTCAATGAATTTTTATCCCATATATCCCGAGAAGGCTAGTGATGGAATTGTTAATGTGGCTTTGGGTTTGGGTAAACAGATTGTGGAGGGAGGCGTGTCGTTGCGTTTTTCACCTGTACATCCACAAAAGGCATTACAACTTTCTACACCTGAATTTACGCTTAAGGATACGCAAAAAAAATATTTTGCTTTGGATTTAGATAACAGCAGTTTTGTGCCATCGGTCAATGATGCGGTTAATTTGAAACATTTGGATGCAAAAGTAGCATTGAAAGATGGTACCTTAAGATGGCTAGGCTCTGTATATGATTATCAAAATAATATTATTAGAGATGGTGTCGCCGCCAAAGGTATTCCCTTGATCACTTTTGCCAACATCCTAAAGCACGATGCTTTTCCTTTGGCTAAGTTAGTGAAACGTATTCTTGATATTGGACAAAAGGAAATGAATCAGCCTGTTGAAGTAGAATTTGCAGTTGATTTGCAATCACCCCAAGGGAATCATGTATTTTATCCTTTGCAAATAAGGCCTATAGTGGAAGGTGAAGAGAGTTTAAACGAGGAGCTTGATGAGTTAGATAAGAGTAAACATTTGATATACTCTAATTCAGCATTGGGAAATGGGGTTATTGATGATATACAAGATGTAATATTTATTAAGTCGGAAGGATTTCATGCTGCTCATATGATAAAAATGGCACCAGTAGTGGCAAAATTGAATGAGAAGATGTTGAAAGCAGGCAAAAATTATATTTTAATTGGTCCTGGCAGATGGGGATCACAAGATCCCTGGTTGGGCGTTCCTGTTAAGTGGCCCCAGATATCTGGGGCCCGTGTTATTATAGAAACGGCATTGGATGGTTTTTGTGTTGATCCGAGCCAAGGAACTCATTTTTTTCAGAACCTGACCTCTTTAAGAGTGGGCTATTTTACGGTCAATCCATTGTCGGGTAAAGGGTTTTATGATGAAGCATTTTTGCTTCAGCAAGAAACAGTCTATGAGGATGTATGGATTAAACATGTTCAATTATCATCGCCGGCTATAATTAAAATAGATGGGAAAAAAAGCATAGGCTTAATTGAATATCCTACTTCTTAGTTTAACTTAAATGGTGCTTTATTTTTCTGATTAAATCTTCAGGTTGAAATGGCTTACTGATATAATCGTCCATGCCCGATGCTATACAGCGTTCTTTGTCTTCAGGGAAGGCATTGGCTGTAACTGCAATGATGGGGGTGTGGGTGTTGGTGCTTTTTTCAATGGCGCGGATCTTCTGTGTGGCTTTAAAACCATCCATAATAGGCATTTGAACGTCCATTAAAATCAAATCATATTTGGCCTTTCCAAATTTATCCAACGCCTCTTTACCATTGTAGGCTACTTCAATTTTTCTGACTTCGTTTTTAATATATAGGATTATTATTTGCTGGTTACTAAAGTTATCTTCTACCAATAGAATATTAGCATCCTTTATATTAATAGCTGGTTTATAAAACGAATCACTAATATTTCCATTATCGGTGATTTTACTTACCGATAAGCTTTGTGTGTTTTCTTTAAATGCAATCCCAAATTCAAATACCGTTTCTTCAACTCCAGGGTGAATAAGCAGTGAATGACCATCCGATTCAATTAGTTTTTGTGTTAAACCTAAATCCAGAAACTGTATGTGTTTTGAGGTAATTAATCGTAAGGTATCATTGTTGTATAATGACTCTTCAGACTTATTGTCTTTGGGAAAGGGAATATTGCCTATGCTTTTAATTTTAAAATTGAGTTCAATAAAGCCAGGCATGTTGTTCGCTCGGGAAACATTAATGTGTATTAGTTTCTCCTCTGATAGATTGTATTTAGCTATACTGTTTAAAATATTTAAAAATATTTGTTTGGTTTTGATGGTGTTACCGGTTAAAGAGGAGGGGATATCAGCCGAAAAAGACAGACTGAATTTTTGTTTGGCATTGGTATCTGAAAATAGACGTATGGTATTATTGATGGTTGAAAACAAGTTAAAGGTAATTTCTTCTTCGTGTATTGGTTTAATACCTGATTTTGAGATAGAAACCATATTGGTAACCACGCTTACCATGTTATTGGCCGAGGCATGAATGGTATTGATGTAATCTCTCGGGTCATCGGTGAGATTCGTCTGACTCAAAATATCTAGAATTCCTGTTATATTACTTAAAGGTGTACGGATTTGCCTTGATAGGTCTGAAATTCTCTCTTCCTGTGATGATTTGCTGTTTTGAGAGTTAATCATTGCTCTTTCTTTGGTAAACATAACCTCTGCATAAATGAATTTAAGAGTGTAAGCTATGATGAAACAAAATAAAAAGTAAATGGAGAATAAAATTTCTATATTAAAAGAATAGGTTTGAGCCTTGGGAATGATCTGACTTAACACCGTAAAATCGATGATGATAAACAAAAACATAGCTAAGGAATGCCACGAACCTTTTTTTCGTCCGAATAAATTAAGAACGATAAACGGGAAAACACCCAACCAAACGATATTGATGCCTGTGGGGCCACCAAAAACTATAAAATAGGTAAAAGTGGCAACGATAAATGAGTATAATATTTCTTTGTAATAGGTAGAGCTGGGTTTGCGACCCATATACAGGTAGTTAAATGCAAATAGTATACTGAAAAATAATAAAGGACCTGCAAAAAATAAATTTTCTTCTAATAGAGCAATAATACCTTCGATAAAAACAATAACAAATAAAAAGAAATTTAATACACTGGTTAAAAGCAATGTTGTTTTTGTCTCTATTTCAAGCTTTTCGTCATGCTCAAAAACAAATAATAATAATAGTTTATTTAATAGTTTCATGTAAATTTATTTTCTGTAGATGAGTTTAATACGTATAGTAAGCAGTTTGGTTTGGTATAAATTACATTTATTTTTTTAATTTTTGCCAGAAATTATAACCCATTTGTATTATTTTACGTTCTAAGGCTATCGCAATGTTCAATGTAGATACTTGGGCTGAGCATAAATTGTAAAAATAATAATTAAATATAATTAGAAATGAAAAAATTACTGACAAGTTTTGTTTTTTTTATCGTAGGTATAGCTGTTTTTGCTCAGGAGCAAATTCCTGAAGAAAAGGACTATCAAAATTTTTTTAATACAAAAACCTGTGTTGTGCTGGATGAAAACCCTATGTCGGATTTTAATTTTATGATTAAAACGGTTATGCCGAGGGTGTGGAATATTACAGAGTATGAAATCATATCTCATGGAGAGTTTGATGAGAAAAGACGCGATCCTTCCTATTCATTTATTGTAACCTCAACGGTGACTTTTGATAAAGATAAAACTAAGGCACGTTATACTTTTGTGAGTTTATTAATGGGAAAGGATGTTTATTCTATCAGCGAAATGCCCGATTTGTGTTCCATTCCATTATCGTATGTGAGGGTTGAGGATGATAGTTATGCCTATAAGATGGAAGGTTTTATAAGTTTTATACAGAATCATGTTAAACAGGTAGCTCAAAATCCCAAGATGATCAGTAATAATATGTTCAAATACTACAATAAAAACGTAAAGAGTTTGAGTAATAAGAAGTTATTGCTGGTGAAGGAAGATCTTACTTCCGAGGTAAATACTTTAAGTAAAATACAACAGGTTTATCCTTATGAGGTTAAAATAGTTACTCAGGACGAGATCACAAAGGCCATTGAAGAACAGGATCCTGATGTGGTATTTTTGCATAAGGTAGGCCCAGAAGGAACCAGATATAAGGCTCGTTGTTATAAGATAATTATTGGTGCTGCAGATTCGCAATTCTATTATTTCGACTGGCATATGGTGAGTCCTAAGAATAGAGATGGTTTATTGGAGAAGGATTTTAAAGCAATGGGCAAATAAGCTATTTGTAAATAATATTTTTAAAACCTTGTCGGTGTTTGCGACAAGGTTTTTTTATTTTAGATAAGCGGGTTTACACCAAAATTGTCATAAATTTGTTTCCGAGTAAAAAACTTAAAATAGTATAGATATATGGCTGACGATAAGAAAATTATATTTTCTATGGTAGGGGTAAGCAAAGTAGTGCCTCCTCAAAAGAAAATACTGAACAATATTTATCTCTCGTTTTTTTATGGAGCTAAAATTGGTATTATAGGTTTAAATGGTTCAGGTAAGTCAACCCTGATGAAGATTATTGCCGGTATAGATAAAAACTTCCAGGGAGAGGTGGTTTCTTCTAGGGATTACTCTGTTGGCTATCTGGAACAAGAACCGGTGTTAGATGATCAAAAAACAGTAAAGCAGGTCGTTGAAGAAGGAGTGCAGGAAGTGGTGGATGTGCTAAAGGCTTACAATCAGGTAAATGAAAAGTTTGGCGATCCAGAGGTGTTGGAAGATCCTGATAAAATGCAGGCTTTAATGGATGAGCAAGCTAAATTACAGGAAAAGATCGACCATTATGATGCCTGGAATCTCGATACAAAGCTCAATAGAGCCATGGATGCACTAAGATGCCCGGAAGAGGACAAGCAGGTAAAGTATTTATCTGGAGGGGAGAAACGGAGGGTGGCCTTATGTCGATTGTTGCTTCGTGAACCCGATGTTCTTTTATTAGATGAGCCAACCAACCATTTGGATGCAGAGTCTGTTCAGTGGTTAGAAATGCATCTTCAACAATATAAGGGTACTGTCATTTCTATCACCCATGATAGATACTTTTTAGATAATGTGGCCGGATGGATTCTCGAACTAGACAGAGGAGAAGGAATTCCATGGAAAGGAAATTATTCTTCATGGCTTGAACAAAAGACCCAAAGAATGGCTCAGGAAGAGAAAACAGCTTCTAAACGACGAAAAACACTGGAACGAGAACTGGAATGGGTGAAGATGGCACCTAAGGCACGTCATGCTAAATCCAAGGCGCGTTTGTCGGCTTATGATAGACTCATGGGTGAGGATGTGAAGGAAAAGGAAGAAAAGTTAGAGATATTTATTCCTAATGGCCCTCGTTTAGGGGATAAGGTGATTGAGGCTCATGGTGTAGCCAAGGCTTTTGATGAGCGTCTGCTTTTTGAAAACCTGGAATTCCTGCTTCCTAAAAATGGTATAGTGGGAGTAATAGGCCCCAATGGTGCTGGTAAAACAACACTCTTTAGAATGATTATGGGCAAAGAAAGAGTGGATAAAGGAACCTTTGAGGTTGGAGAAACAGTTAAAGTTGGATATGTTGATCAAAGTCATGAAGATATTGATCCTGAGAAATCAGTCTTCCAGGTAGTGGCTGATGGGCAGGAAACGATTAAAATAGGTGGACGTGAACTGAATGCCAGAGCCTATCTGGGGCGATTTAACTTTACGGGTGCCGATCAGGAAAAAAAATGTGGCGTACTCTCTGGTGGTGAAAGAAATAGGCTTCACCTGGCTTTAACATTAAAAGAAGAAGCTAATGTATTGCTCCTGGATGAGCCAACCAACGATATTGATGTAAATACCTTGCGTGCTTTGGAAGAAGGTCTGGAAGATTTTGCCGGATGTGCCGTGGTTATATCCCATGATAGATGGTTTTTAGACCGTATTGCGACACATATTCTGGCATTCGAAGGCGACTCGAGTATGTATTACTTTGAAGGATCTTTCTCTGAGTATGAGGAAAATAAAAAGCGTAGACTGGGAGATGTGGGGCCTCACAGAATAAAGTATAAAAAGTTAATGAAATAAGTTAATTATAAACGGTTGTCTTTTGAACATGTAAAAGGCAACCGTTTTTTTAGAATACATCAAAATTATTAAACATTTCATTCAAATCATATTCGGATAAAACATCCATAACATGATAAATGTCTATCTTTTTTATCCCCTTTAGGGTAAAGGTACCTTCTTTCTTAAAGAAAAAGTCATTACATGTTAAATTGTAAGTACAACCACTTACGGCAATACACATGGGGGAGCAATGCGTTTGAATTCGGGATGCCGTATTTACGTTCTCGCCAAAGACATCAAATAAATAATTTTCTAACCCAATTATACTTCCAATAATGTCACCGCTATTGATTCCAATAGTAATTTCCCATTTTATAGCATTGGTCATATTTCTTTCCAGAATAAACTGGCGAAATTCTATGGCTGCTTGTATCAGATGTTTGGCATGGTTTTCATCTATTTCGGGAAGACCCGCAACGGCGAGGTAGGCATCACCTATCGTTTTAATTCGGGTGCAATTATATTTATTAATTATTTTATCAAACGAAGAGAAGATGTCATTTAATTCATTGATTAATCTCTTAGGCGACATCGTGGTTGTTTTTTGCGTAAATCCCACTAAATCGGTAAACATTGCCGACGCACATTTATATCTTTTGGGTTTTGATATGCCTGTTTCTTTTAATTCGTTAAGGATTTTTTGGGGGAGTAGACCTTTAAGAATCCTCTCTACCTTAAGTTGTTCTTTTGTTAATTCATTTTTTTTTTGTCGAAGTTCATTAAATGAGTTGGTTAATCTTAGCGTAGACTTCACTCTTGCTATCAGTTCTATTCGGTCAATTGGTTTTTTTATATAATCAATGGCGCCTGCATCTAGGGCCTTTTTTACGCTCGATGAATCAGAAAAACCAGAGGAGATAATAATGGGTATAGATTTTAATTTTTCATTTTTCTTTATGAGCTGTAAGGCTTCAAAACCATTCATTAAGGGCATCTCCCAATCCATAATGATTAAATCAGGCATTTCTTGATTGGCAATTTTGCATGCTTCTCTGCCATTAGTGGCTTTGTAAAATGAAAATTTTTCATCCATCTCTTGCAGATAGGAAGCGATGATGTCAAGTATGACATGCATATCGTCAACAAGGAGTATTTTAACCAGAGAGGACATAGAATTGCGGTTTTTGTTGTTGATATTTAATTGGTTGCCATTTTATTGTTGAGAGGATTAAAATTAAAAATTTCTTTGTAATTCAACATATTGTAGGCAGATTTTAGGTAAAACATTTTCTTTCGTCCAAGACCTTTAATATCCATAGACAAACGTTCTATAAAGTTGTATTGATGTCTCGATAATAAATAGGTGTTCTCAGAAATGTTGATTTGATTTGGTTCACAAAATTTTTCCATTCGGGCGGCTTCATTCACAGCATCTCCAAAGACATCAAATAAGTAATTGTTTCCAAGGATGCTTCCAATTACTTCTCCTGAGTTGATTCCTATTTTTACATCCCATTTCACCGAATGAAAACTATTTCGCTGCATCAGGTACTCGCGCATGTCGATAGCCGTTTTTATCATATGAATGGTGTGGTTGGTATTAGGTGAAGGTATTCCGGATACTGCCAGGTAACCGTCGCCCATGGTTTTGATTCGTGTACATTTGTTTTTATTGACAATTTTATCAAATTCTGCGAATATTTCTGTTAGTTCATCAATCAACATCTTAGGTGATAACTTTCTGGATTTACGGGTGAAATCAACCAAATCGGCAAACAGAACGGAGGCTTCTCTGTATTTTTTGGGTTTAGATTCCCCAAACTCCTTTAGTTCCTGGATGATTTCTACGGGTATTATTCTATTTAAGAAATCTACCACCTTATCATGTCTTTCACTTAAAACCTGAGTTTGGAAATTTAATTTATGAATGGTACTGGAAAGACTGAGTCCGGTTCGTACTCTTGCAAATAATTCAATGGCTTTATAAGGTTTATGGATAAAATCTAAAGCGCCAGCTTCAAGTATTTGCTCGATGTCATTACCTGTTTTATCTTGTAAGCAAACAATAATAGGGGTTATGTGATTTATTTTGCTTCCTTTAATTTCTTTGATTTGATGTTCTATATTATTAGAAGATTCGTTACAATCAATAATAACCAAATTGTATTTAGTGATATTAATTTCCTGACTGGCCTTATGGCAGTTTGCTTTAAAGATCAGCCAGTCTTTATCAAATTCCAGCAATTGTCCTTTGATAATTTGTAAGCTTATATCATTATTCCCAACAATCAATATTTTTATTGTATCCATCCGCTATTATACCTGAGTTTTGTTCCCGTTACAAAAATAATACCTCACATTAGAATATTCCCGTATGTTTTTACTGAGTAAAAGAGATTATTGTTTATTTTTAATGGTGAACAATGTTAATTTGTTTCTTAGTTAAAGGTTTTTTATGATGAAAAGCATAAACTATGACTTACAATATTCTAATTTCAACTAATTTAAATAACTTTGCGCTTCAATCATAAAAATTAAGTAAAGATGGCTCAGAAACCCGCTATACCCAAAGGAACAAGAGATTTTTCACCTATTGAGATGGCAAAACGTAACTATATATTTGATACGATCAAGTCTGTATTTTTAAACTATGGATACCAGCCTATTGAAACTCCTGCGATGGAAAATCTGTCTACTTTAATGGGGAAGTATGGAGAAGAGGGAGATAAGCTTCTTTTTAAGATATTAAATTCTGGAGATTTTCTCTCCAAAGCCGATGATAAGCTTCTGTCTGAAAAAAGTGCCTTAAAATTAACCACTCAGATATCGGAGAAGGGCTTGCGTTACGACTTAACAGTTCCTTTCGCGCGTTTTGTGGTGCAACATCAAAATGAAATCACTTTTCCTTTTAAACGTTATCAGATACAGCCAGTATGGCGAGCCGATCGTCCTCAGAAAGGTCGTTATCGTGAGTTTTTTCAATGTGATGTGGATGTGGTGGGTTCAGATTCGCTAATGAATGAGGTTGAACTGATTCAGATTGTTGATGATGTATATCAGGCGCTGAAAATAAACGTGTTGATTAAAATAAATAATCGCAAGATATTAAGCGGTATTGCAGAAATATTGGGCGAATCAGATAAGATTATTGATATCACTGTTGCTATTGATAAGCTCGATAAGATTGGTATTGATAAGGTCAATGAGGAGTTGCGACAAAAGGAATTGTCGGAAGAAGCGATTGCTAAATTACAACCTATTATCAACCTTTGCGGAACAAATGATCAGAAGCTAGCTACTTTAAAAGATGTATTAGCCGATTCAGAAACGGGATTAAAGGGGGTTGAAGAAATGGAGACCGTATTGAATTACCTGTCTATTCTGGATATAAAAACCCAGGTTGAATTGGATTTGACTTTGGCAAGAGGGTTAAATTACTACACTGGTGCTATATTTGAAGTGAAGGCTTTGGATGTACAAATAGGAAGTATTACCGGTGGAGGTCGATACGATGACTTAACCGGTATCTTTGGTTTAAAAGATGTTTCAGGTGTTGGTATTTCCTTTGGAGCTGACCGTATTTATGATGTGATGAATCAGTTGGAATTATACCCAAAGGACTCCATTGTTTCAACTCAATTATTATTTGTTAACTTCGGTGAAAAAGAAGCCTTGTACTCCTTAAAAGCTCTACGGAAAGTGCGCAGAGGAGGTGTCAAAGCAGAGCTTTATCCCGATGCTGCTAAAATGAAAAAGCAGATGACTTATGCCAATAAAAAGGAAATAGCTTATGTTGCTATGGCTGGTGAAAACGAAATGAATGAAGAAAAGTTTACCTTAAAAAATATGGTGACAGGTGAACAGCAATTGGTTGCGATTGATGAGCTGATAGATATTGTAGCTCATTAGTATATAAATTTATATCATACAAAAGGCAAATTCTAATCGCTGAATTTGCCTTTTTTGTTGGCTTTTGTAATAGTTTTAAATTATGTAATTTTATTGGTAAACAAAATACACATGAAACGATTAATACTACCTTTAATTATCACGGCTGTTGTTGCTCTTACGCAATGTATTCCGGCCTTTAAAACGGATCAGGAACCTATTGATTCATTTACATATCCCTTTCAAAATACAAGCCTTTCAATTGATGAAAGGGTGGGTGCTTTGATCAAAGAGCTTACTTTAGAGGAAAAGGTTGGTCTGATGGAAAATAAATCTAAGGCTGTGCAGCGTTTGGAAATTCCGGCTTATGACTGGTGGAATGAAGGTCTTCATGGTGTTGCCCGTTCTGCTCCGGCTACCGTATTTCCTCAGGCCATTGGAATGGCTGCTACTTTTAATCCCGACTTAATTGAGCAGGTAAGTACCGTCATATCAGATGAAGGAAGAGCCTTGTATCACGAAGCTCTTCGTAAAGGTATACATAAGTGGTATATGGGTTTAACCTATTGGTCGCCCAATGTAAATATTTTTCGTGATCCTCGCTGGGGTAGAGGTCAGGAGACCTATGGGGAAGATCCTTTTCTTTCGGGTAAAATGGGATCGGCATTTGTGCGCGGATTACAAGGAAATAATGATAAATACATTAAAATAGCAGCTTGCGCTAAGCATTTTGCCGTGCATAATGGTCCCGAGGCGAAACGTCATTATTTTAATGCGATAAGCAATAAAAAGGATTTATATGAAACTTATTTACCCGCTTTTAAAGATCTGGTAGATCAGAATGTGGCAGGAGTTATGTGTGCTTATAATAGAACCAACTCGGAAGCCTGTTGTGGTAGCCCTGATTTATTGCTAGATGTTTTGCGCAAAGAGTGGGGCTTTGAGGGTTATGTAGTTTCTGATTGTGGTGCTTTAGATGATTTACATACCTTTCATAAGGTTACAGCTAATAATGAAGAATCGGCTGCGGCGGCTATTAAAGCGGATGTGAATGTAAATTGTGGAAGCGTTTATCGTCATCTGCAGTCTGCTATAGATAAGGGGCTAATAACAGAACAAGAGTTGGATGTGGCCTTGGCAAAACAACTGAAAATACGTTTTAAATTAGGGATGTTCGATCCCGAAGAAGATAATCCATATGCCAACATCCCTATTTCCGTTGTAGGAAGCAAGGAGCATAAGGAACTATCGCGTGATGTGGCTCGTAAATCAATGGTCTTACTAAAAAATAAGGATCATGTTTTGCCTCTGAAAAAGGACTTATCTCAGCTTTATGTAACGGGTAATAATGCTGCCGATGTAAATGCTTTAATGGGAAACTATTATGGCGTAAGTAAGGATTATGTAACCGTATTGGAGGGAATCGCGAATGCGGTGACACCAACTACTATTGTTCAGTATAATCAAACCGTATTGTTAGATCAGGAATTAGATCAGGTAAATACCGGTCAGGTATGGAATGCTCAGTTTGCTGATGTGACCATTGCTGTTGTCGGTATTTCTCCCTTATTTGAAGGTGAAAATGGTGATACTCCCTTTTCCAAGACAGGAGGAGACCGGGAAAGAATAGAATTGCCCGCAAACCAAGTGAAGTTACTAAAAGACCTGCGTAAAAAAATTGAAGATAAGCCACTTGTAGTGGTAGTTATGTCAGGAAGTGCCCTAGCTATGCCTGAGGTTGAAGAACTGGCTGATGCTATTGTTTGGTGCTGGTATCCCGGTCAGCAAGGAGGTAATGCTGTAGCCGATGTGTTATTTGGAGATTATTCTCCTTCCGGTAAATTACCTATTACTATTTATAATTCCACAGAGCAGTTAGGAGACTTTGAAGATTATAATATTTCTGAGGGAGGATGGACTTATCGTTATTTTAAGGATGAACCTTTGTATCCTTTTGGATATGGTTTAAGTTATAATGATGTGAGCTATAGTTTATTAACTGATACTGTTTTGGAAATTGCATCTGAAGATTCTGCTGAAATAGAAATAGAGGTATACAATAAGGGAAAAATGATTCAGGATGAAGCCATACAGCTATATGTTAGTAAGGAAGATGCCGATTTTATTACCCCTCTTTATGCTTTGAAAGATTTTGCCAATGTAACGGTGCAAGCAGGGGAAAAAACAATAGTGAAATTTAACGTGAATAAGAGTATGTTGTACCAGATAGATATGAATGGTCAAACGGTTTTGCCCAAAGGGGATTATACACTTTATATCGGAGAGGTGAGCCCTTCAAAAGGTCTTGATAAACTGGCTGTGAAAGAGCCTTTAAAAATAAGGGTACACTTAAAATAGTTTAAGATATTTCTATTGCTTACAGAATAAAAAAACCCGTTTGTGCAACACAAACGGGATATATTCATTTAGAATTAATAGCTGTATTTTTTTTATCGGTCAACACGGGCGCTTCCGCCACCGATAATCTTTTCAACTTCAGGTAAAGTAGCCATAGAGGTATCACCAGGGGTTGTCATAGCAAGGGCACCATGAGCAGCTCCATATTCAACAGCTTTTGCACCATTGTTGAACTCTAGGAATCCGTAAATTAATCCGGAAGCAAAGCTGTCTCCTCCACCTACACGGTCCATGATTTCAAGGTCTTCTCTGTGCAGAGCCTCATGAATTTCTCCGTCGGCATAACAAATAGCTCCCCATGAATTGACAGTAGCGGATTTTACGGTACGTAAAGTTGTTGCAATCACTTTAAAGTTAGGGAATTCTTTAATAGCATTGTTAATCATACTTTTGTAACCTGACAAATCCAGTTCTTTCAGATTTTCATCATTTCCTTCTACTTCAAGACCCAGACAGGCTGTAAAATCTTCCTCATTACCGATCATTACATCTACATATTTAGCAATTTCACGGTTTACTTCCTGAGCTTTAGCTTCGCCACCAATGGCTTTCCAAAGAGAAGGACGGTAGTTTAAGTCATAAGAAACAATAGTTCCGTATTTTTTTGCCACTTTAACAGCCTCAATTACTGTTTCTGCAGCAGTCTCAGAAAGAGCAGCAAAAATACCTCCGGTGTGTATCCAACGTACACCTAAAGTACCAAAAATATGTTCCCAATCTATATCACCAGGTTTTAATTGCGAAGCAGCTGTATTTCCTCGATCCGAAACACCTTTGGCTCCTCGGATACCAAACCCTCTTTCGGTGAAATTTAAGCCATTACGAACGTTACGTCCACAGCCATCATAGGGCACCCATTTTACAAACTGAGTATCTAGTCCCCCTTGAAGCATAAAATCTTCAACTAGAGCACCTACCTCATTGTCGGCCAATGCAGTTATTATTGCTGTTTTTTTGCCAAAACATCTTCTAAGTCCGCGCGATACATTATATTCTCCACCGCCTTCCCAAGCACGGAACTGACGCGCGGTTCTGATTCTTCCTTCACCCGGATCTAACCTTAGCATTACTTCTCCTAATGAAATGCAATCATAAGCACACTCCGATGCCGGTTTGATATTCAATGTTGCCATTTTATAAAAATTATAATTGTGAAAAAAATAAATACGTAATTGCCTTTGAGATAAATTTACCTCATTTTCAAATGAATTACAATACGTATCGCCGTAGTTTATAGAAGATTTTGTAAAAATAAGATAATTTTTAAGTTTCAAAAAAAATTAATCATAAATCCTATGCATAAATAGCATGTATTTTATATAATTGTTTGAGATGTAGGTATTTCAGTTGGCATGTAAAGTGCAAATAAAATCTGCAAACAAACTATAATCTTGATTTCATTAAGGCATCGTTTTTCAGATTGTTCTCCACTCTTTTATCAAATTCTTCTTGAATAGAGGTGGATAAGCAAGCTTTCTTTTTCCAATCCTTGTTTCCATAGACGCCTGCCTCAGATCTTTCAAATGGCTTAAATCCTATTTTCTGATAAGCTTTTTTACTTTTGAATTGAAAATTAAAACCAGGAGCATCTTTAAAATCAGGATTTTCTATATAACTATTTTTGTCGTGTCCCAAGTTCTGCCATTCTTCAAATGATAAACCAACAAAATCATAAGAACTGTCATTTGTATTCCAATATAAATTTTTGTCTATGAGAATATCAGCCTTATCCCAAACTCCTTTTAAAACAACACCTGTGTTGAATACAATGATATTGTTGGTAAAGTCGAAAGAGCGGTGGTCTTCGGCTCTGGCACATTGAGCCTGGTATAGTTTTGAGTAGGCCAGTATATTGTTTCTTACTCTATTATTTTTCCCGTAGTGCTGTTGAAATCCCCCTGTTTTGGTGCTGTATACTAGGTTGTTTTCAAGAAGAATGCCCGATGATCCTTCGTCGCAATACATACCCCATCCTCCATAGGAATAGGCGTGAACATGATGGATAACATTATTGCGAATAATTGTACCTTCTGATTCTCCTAAGGTGTATACCGCTGCCATATCACTCAGTAAATCCCATCCAATATGATGTATGTGGTTGTAAGTGATGATGTTTCTTTTAGCCAGACTGGGATTGTAGCCCCAGGTCCATCCAATGGAAATGCCTGTATAATAAAAATCACCAATATCGTTATGAGTAACCGTACAATCAGAACTATGTCCTATCCATATGCCAACCGCAGGAGGAAACTCTTTACCTCCTGATTGTATGATATTGTTATCTAGTGTGATATGGTGCGTGTGCTCTTTGTCTTTTAAAGGGTGCTTGTCGCCCAAATAAATTCCTCCTCCTCCCAGATTATGCAGGTAGCAATGTTTCACACTTGAATTACTACAACCCTTACCAAACCACAGTGCATGTTGTCCGGTATGAGAAATTTCGCAAGTTGAGAAAGTAATGTTTTTAGCTCCTTTTAACATGATAGCAGCATTAAGAACTGTGGCTGCCTGGTTGGGTTCAAACCCCGATTGAGGTATTCGGTAATGGCAGTGTTTAAAGGTTAGACCTTCCAATTTAATATTCTCTACAAAGTTGTTATTTGAAGTGCTTCCATCAAATAGTACCAGGTTATCAAGAGCAGGAGCTATTATCTCAGTATTGTCAGGTGTTTGTCCGGGTAATGGAATATAATACAATGTTCCATTCTTGCCTAAATACCATTCACCAGTGGTATCGAGAGCAGCCTGGTAGTTTTCCAGTACAATGCGACCTTTTTTTGTCAAGGGATTCCATGGTTTCATTCCGCGTCCCGAGGTAAATAAAGTTGAGCTATCTTTGTCTGTCTTATCTATATATTTTACGGTAAAATCCCACTTGTGATAGGCTTTCATGCGCATTAGGTTTATCTCCTCTTCGGAAGTGTTTTTTACAGATGTAAAATCCTCATCGTTGAATTTGATTTTTTGTTGAGCTCGTTCGGCTACTTTGCTAGTGCCTTGCTCCCAAATATATTCCTGAATATTGTCAATATACATGAAGCCTGAATTGGGTGTTCTTGCTAAAAAGGCTCTTTCATTATTTACATAAAGCTGATCGAAGCGCCAATTGTAATAACTACATTCTGGGATTTTCACTTTCCATATGCCATTCTCCTGTATCTTAAAGCCACTTATCTTTTTACCTCCGCTAAAAACAGGAGAGGCGTCTTTTTCGGCTTTATAGATAATGGGATGTGCTGGAGTTCCACTGTCTTCAGGGCTTAAGATAAAGGGTTCCGTTAAATAATAGCTTCCCTCGGCAATGGTTACAATAAAAGAAACATGTTCGGTATGTGTTTTTTTGTAATCACGAATAGCATTGCGAGCTGCATTTAAAGAAGCAAATGGCCGATCTGCACTTCCTTTGTAACTGTCATCGCCATTGGTTGAGATATAAAACTTAACCTGTCCAAAAAGGCTGAAATGACTAAATATGATGGCAAAGAGGATGATGTGTTTCTTCATTGTATTTTGTTGGCTTTTTATAAATAGAATTGTTAACACTATTGTGTTAAAATGTTGTATATTATTTGTATAGAGTTGTTTATGATCTTAGTGCTGACTTAGTACTCTTACAGTTAAAGGAAGTGTTATGGTAAGTTTATGCAAACAAAGTTATTAATATTGGTGAAAACAAAAAATGGCACCCTTTTGAGGTGCCATTAAAAAAGTACTTTAAGAATATGTCTAATTTAATAGTTCTGTCAGTTTTTCCTCAAGAGCTTCCCCACGAAGATTTTTTTCAACTATTTTACCTTCTTTATCTAATAACAAGGTAAAAGGAATTCCTTGAACACCATAAACCTGAGCAATATCTCCTTTGGAATCAATGACCTGGTTCCAAACTAAACCATCAGCTTTAATGGCTTCTTTCCATTTTACTGAGTCTTTGTCAAGAGATACGCTAAGCACATCAAAACCTTTGGCATTGAATTTTTTATAGGCTTTTACAACATTAGGATTTTCGTTGCGACAAGGCTTACACCATGAGGCCCAAAAGTCAACTAATACATATTTTCCTTTTAGTGAAGAAAGTGAAAGTTGTTCACCATCAACTGTTTCCAATGTGAAATCAGGAGCAATGGCGCCAATAGAAGTAGCCTTTTCAGCAGCAGCCTTTTTTTCAGCAGCTTCTTTTTGCATTTCTTCAGCCTTTTCCATTTGCTCTAATGCTTCTTTAAGCTTAGCTACATATTGATGTTCTCCCAGGTTACTCTCGAATTGGGCTACCAGCTCTTTAAATTCATCCATTTCAAATTCGCGCATAGCATTTAAAGCCATATTTGCTCCAACAACATTATCGGTATTATCTTTAATAAATTGGATGAAGTAAGCCTTTTGTTCCTGCATTAATTCGTTGGCTTCCGCTGCAATGGCTTCCATTTTTTCCTTATCTGAAGTCATTCTGGCTTTTTGATACTCCTCATTTAATTCATTCATCCTTCCTTGTTCAGGAACTTCTTCTGTGAATTTTGTCAGGATATCAGTAATAGGAGAGCCCTCAATTTTGGCATCATTCAGTTTTGTTTCGTCATCAGCAGTAACTATGATATGCTTATTTTCGCCAAAAAACATAATAGGAGTCCTGTTTTTGTCAACAAAAATCAAATATATTTGTGGCTCTTCTTCACTACCTGTAAAGGTAAATTTACCTTCAGCAATCACTGCAGTATCTATAGGAGTGGGTTTCCCATCTATAATTTTTTGTAGTATGGCTTGTCCTTCGGTAACTCCTTCTATGGTACCTTCAATAGTATAGTTCTTTTGTTGGCATGCCATAAAAGAAATAGCAACGAACGTTGCCAGTAAAAAATTTTTCATTCTGTTATTATTTAATTGTTTTGATAAAATACATGTTTAATAATTCCTGTGCTGCAGTAAAGGAGCTGATCTCATTATTGGTAACCTGTTCCTTAAATTTTTTAATGGATGCAGAAATCTCAGGGTTATGATAAAAGTTTGATTTTAGGGCTTCGTTTATCGATTCAAACATCCAGT